>WLND01000159.1 GCA_009726075.1 Actinomycetota bacterium | reverse complement strand
CGAATCTGCCTGCTCTCGAATGCCGGCGTACCGATCCGCACGGTCCTTGACCGCGAGGGCCTGTCGCCGCTCGTGGATGCAGTCGTCCTGTCGTACGAGGTCGGCTTCGTGAAGCCCGACCTCCGCATATTCCAGGCGGCCCTCGATGCGATCGAGTGCTCCGCAGACGAAGCCCTCATGGTGGGCGACAGCGGACGCGATGACAGCGGGGGCGCGGGGCTCGGCATCCGCACCCTGATCCTGCCGAGAACGACGGGGCCGGTGCACGGGCTCGGAGCAGTGCTCGCTCTCACCGGATCCAGCCACCAAACCCTGTCCTAGGGCGGTTTCCTTCTACGACCTGACGGCCACCTCGAGGCGCGCTCCCTGCGCGAGGGCTGTCAGGGCCCATGCTCCACCGCTCGACTGGTGCAGCAATGCGCTCCCGATGCCCGGCTTGCCCCCGCCCGGACCAATCCCGTTATCGGTCAGCTCGACGTTGCACGCACCGGATGCAACCGTCACCACGATCTCAATCCTGGTCGCCCGACCATGCCGGATGGCATTCGAGATGCCCTCTTCGACGATGCGCCCAACGGTCTCGGCCATCGCCGGCGCCGTGTCGCCTTCGCCGTACACCTGCACACTGAACTCGCAAAGGGCTCCCCAGAGGGCCACCTTGCGCTGAACCTCGTCCGCGAGGCTGCTCGCGACCTGTTCCTCTCGCAGCGGCTGGGCAAGGATCGTCATCGCCTCGAGAAGTGCTTCGACCCGGCCCTCCTCGGTGCCCGCGGCCCCCGCCCCGTCTATCGCCATCGCGCACGAGTGAAGCCGAGTCTGCACGCTCCCGTGAAGGACCCGAGATGCCTGACGGGCGAGATCTGCGAGTTGCCGGCTGCGGGCGATCGAAGCGACCCTCTTGCGACGCACCCGGTCTCGAAACAGGTCACGTGAATCTGTGTCGAACTGACGCCAGGCGCCAAAGCCTGACGTAATGAGCACGACGGAGGCGCCAACGACGACCTGAACGACCGACCACGAGATCGGTGATGAGCCCGGCAGCCAGGCCTCCCGTTGCCTCACGGTCACGAACACGCCCGACTCGAGGAGCACCAGGCTGGCGATGAAGATCCGTGCATGCTGGGCCGGGAACCTGCGCATGAGGCCATTGGCCGAGCCGCAGATGATGACGATCGCCGCACACTGACAGGCCACGATGCTCGCACCGCGCTCCGCTCCGAACATTGCCATCACGTCCTTGAGACCACCGAGCACATGGATGACGACGATGAGAAGCGGACGGAACGGTTGCTCGCGAACGATATTCGGGATGATGATCCATCCGGACTGCCTCGGATAGCCCTCAGCGGCCTGCTGCCACATGCGTGCGCTCAGTGGTCGAATCGCCGACTGCGCCGTGTCGCGCAGCAGTGAGCTGATCTCAGTCCAGTCCGGTGCCTCCAGCCCCGCATCGATGCCTTCCGCATCGCGCGCCAGCAGCAACCGCGACTCAAGATTCGTGCGAGCCATGCTCAGTTCTGCAGCGACATCGTCGGCGAGCTGGGCCCGCAACTGGGCCACGATGGCCGTGCGCTGAAGCGCCTCGACCTCAAGCTGGACGGCTTCCTCGATCAGTGAGTTGCGTGCCATGGCGGTGCGATCGCGGTAGTCGAAGAGCAGGATCAGCATGCAGCCCCCGTAGCCGGAGAGCAGCCCGACGACGAACACCTGGTCGATCGAGCCGAAACCAGTGTCGATGCCGACGAGGGGTGCGAGCGCTTCAATCGTCCACATGGCGATCAGGCCGGAGAGTGCGCTGCACATGACGACGATCCACACCGCAACAGGAACCTGCCGACGATGTCGGTACACCGTGCGGCTCAGGGCAATCATGAACAACCCGGCCGCGAGGCAGCCCGTCAGGCCAAGGAGTTGCCACGTGAGCCAGACGGTGTTCGAGGCGCCCCTCGCCGATGCCGAGCCCATCACCCCGAGCATCACGCAACCGGCGCTGACCGCCCACGCCTGCCAGGAGAGCGACCAGCGGCCCCCGAGTCGCGCACGCAGCGTTGGCCGCCCTGCCCCGTCATCCACGTCGGTCGCTCACCGCACCGGTTTGCCTGAAGTAGGCCTGGGCAATGAGAACCCGTTGGCTGGTCTCCTTGCCGCTCGGAATCCCGAGTTGGCGGATAACGCGGGCAACGGCCTTTTCCACACCAGAAATAGTCATGACTCTCAGGCGCGCGATTTCTGCATTTGAATGCCCCGCAGCGACGAGCCGCATGATCTCGATGCTCTGGTCGCTGACGGTGTCGCGGGCGCCACCGCTCTTGGCACCAAGCGCTTTCACGGTCGGCCGTTCGACTGCGAGCCGGAGTGCCCGGCCAAGCACCTCCGTGTCGGTGACCGTCCTCTTCACCAAGTAGACGGACCCATCCGGCATCGGCGGCAGGTTGAGGCCCATGAGTCGAGGCTCCGCGTACGTGGAGATGATGACCAGGCCGATTTCGGGGTAGTCACGCCTGAGCCCATGAGCAAGATCGATGCCGGTCGGACCCTCCCCGAGGTCGAGATCGAGGACGGCGACGATCGGCTCGCCGTGCTGTGCCACCCACATCGCCTCAGCGACACTGGCTGCCGATCGCACCGGACTCCATCCGAGGCTCGTGACCGCGGTCGAGAGCATCCCCCTGGTGAACGGATCGTCATCGACGACGAGTGCACCGGCTGCATGCGTAGGTTCGGTCACCACCACGCACTCCCTCAGTCGTCAGCGTGCCCTGAATCGCCCACCGAACTAGTCGGAACGTACGAGATCGAGCATCGACTCACAACATCGCGACAGCCGGCTGGTCATGCGCTCGACGCGAAGTGGGCGGATATCCCCCCGTTTGCTGCTTCGCCATTCGGCGTCTGGTGTCCATGGACGTGCCTGTCTGCGGTGAAGGCCTGAGCCGAAAGTCGCGGGCACGCTTGCCGTGCGTCTCCGACCACCGATGCGCCTTTTGGCTTGAGGGCAGTCGAACCTTACGATGCCTCCCGTGCCCCGATACGAGTCGAATTTCAATGGAACGATCACCCTGGACAATTCGGACAGCTCGCCGCCAGAACGGGGCGACCGTTCCTACATTCGGCCCAGCTCACGTGAAGCTCTCGTGGATCACCTCACGGGGCTGCGAGATCGGGACGAAACCCCGGACAGGATCGTTGCGGTCGGCGGGTTCTCGTCCTTCGAATTTCCGCAACTGCACCTAGCCGAGCAAGGTGAGGACCTGTCCAGCTCGCGCAGAGAGTTTCCCTCACCCTGTCTTCTCGTCGATGTGAGCGGAATGAACAGCATCACCCATATCGACAAGCTGAGCCTTACTGTCACGGTCGAGGCGGGCATCACGTATTGGGATCTGGCCAATCAGTTGCGAGCCCATGGCCTCGCGGTTGCGAATCTCAGTGCCTATCCGGAGGTGACCGTCGGTGGCGGATCAGGGACCGGCACGCACGGTTCGGGGTTCGCTGTTCACGGCAAGAACCAGGCCGATCAGTTCATTGCCTTGGAGATCGTCGATGCGAGGGGTGAAGTGCGGCGCGTCGTTGACCCCCGGCTCTTCACCCACCTTGGCGTTCTCGGTGTCGTCACCGCCGTCACCCTGCGCTGCATCCCCATGTTCTTTCTCAAGCAGGCCTGTTTCGAATTCGCCGACCTTGATGCCTTCGACAGCCTCCGGATCGGGGCCTTCCAGCAGCTGGCGGAGAGCGCCGACTTCTACTCCACCATGATCCGAATCGATCTCGTCGACAAGCAGCACCATCCCCTGAAGTGCTACATCCGAACCGTCGCCAAGGATGAGAACGATCAGGAGTTCCAGACGTCATTCCTCGGCGCTGATCTCGTCGAGAATGTCCACGGGGAAGAGCCCCAGGTGTTCGCGGGCCCCTATTACGACGTGCTGCCCGACCACACGACGGCAAGTAGGAAGAACGTGCCAGCGCCCGGCACCTATCACCAAGCCGAGTACTTCGTGGACAATCGCCTCGCCAGCCAAGCCGTGCACGCGTTTCTCAGCGAAGCCGACAAGGACGACAGCTTCATCACGGCGCTTCCCACCGGCCTGAAGTGCCGCTTCGTGTCGAGTGATGACCAGTGGATGTCGCCTACTGCGAATGTTGACGGCGTCGAGCTCTACATGGCGCTGCAGCTCTCGCTCTATGGGTCCCGCTCCGAGATTGCCGCCATCTTGAAGCGCATCGAAGACTGCTTCTCAGACCACGGGATTCCGTTTTCATGTCACTGGGGCAAGTTGTGCTACGGCGGCCATGGAAGCGTGAACAGCAAGCTCCGCGACCGAGCCGAGATCATGAATGCCACTCGTGTCGAGTTCGACCCCGATGGCGCGTTCTTGGATTCCGACTCTGAGCTGGCGAAGCTATTTGGGCGCTGATTTCTGGCGTTGCCTGCATGGAATGAAGCGGCACCATTCGCCGTCTGGTGCTCATGGATGTGCCTGTCTGTGTCGAAAGCCGGTGCTGCTGTCGAACACACCAGGGGTCGGCGTCCTTCACTGCGCCTCGGGCGAGATCGATGTTGTCCGCCAGATCCGTGACGGTCATTCACCACGCGCGTGAACATTCGATGCCGAGTGGTGCTCCGTCTACTCAGGGTTGCGTTCGAACACGAGTCGAAGGCCGAGGAGCGTGAGATCTGGCTCGTGGTGCGTGATGGTGCGCGACTCCGGCACCACGATCGGCGCCAGGCCCCCGGTAGCCACCACCGCCGTCACCTCGCCGAGCTCATCGATGATGCGGTCAACGAGGCCATCGACCTGACCGGCGAACCCGTACAGGGCCCCCGACTGCAGGGCCTCCACCGTGTTCTTGCCGATCACCGACCGCGGGCGCACGAGTTCGACCTTGCGGAGCTGGGCGGCCCGCTGGGCCAGCGCATCGAGCGAGATCTCGATGCCGGGCGCCAGAGCCCCGCCGAGGAACTCGCCCTTGGCCGAGACGACATCGAGATTCGTCGAGGTGCCGAAGTCGACGACGATGCAGGGGCCGCCGAACAGTCGATGTGCCGCGATCGTGTTGACGATGCGGTCGGCTCCCACCTCCTTGGGGTTATCGGTGAGCACCGGCACCCCTGTCTTCGTGCCCGGCTCGACGATCACGGTCGGCACATCCCCGAAGTAGCGGTCGAGCAT
>WLND01000158.1 GCA_009726075.1 Actinomycetota bacterium | reverse complement strand
CCGCCGGGCCGAGGGCGGCTGGTAGCTCGCGGGTCAGTCCTCGATCGACCAGGCCACGTTCAGGGTGACGCTCACCTGCGTCGTGCCGGCCTCGACGGGCGTCGGAGCCTTCTCGGGGGCGCCGACCGCCGCATCGGCGTAGGCGACCTGCGGCGAGGGCGAGGTCGATGAGGTCTCCGACACGGTCGCCACCGGGCCGAGACTGAAGCCCAGGAGCTGCGCGTACTGCTCGGCCTGGGCTCGCGCCACGTCAACGGCCTGCGCCCGCGCCTTCTCGGTGGCGGCAGCCGGATCGGTGACGAAGGGCTCGAGCGAATCGACCCGCACGGCATTGCCGCCCGCCGTCACGACCGCGTCGAGTGTCGCCCCGGCCGTCGCGAGATCGCGCAGCGTGACCGTGAGGGTCTGCGAGGCCCGGTAGCCGATGAGCGTCTGGCCGCCGTTCGAGGTGTAGTTGTAGACGGGGCCCACGTTGATCGTCTGCGTCGCGATGTCCTTGTCGTCGACCCCGGCCTTCTTCACCTCATCGAGCACAAGGGTCGTCGCCGTCGCGGCCGCCTCCTGCGCTGCCTGAGCCGACGTTGGATCAGTGGTCTCAACGGTGATCGATGCACGAGCTGCGTCGGGGGTAGCGTCGGCGGTGCCCGTCGCCGAGACGCTCACGGTTCGCGATGCCGCGCCGTCCGTCGTCACGGTCGTCGTCGGCGCGCAGCCTGTGATCAGGAGCGCAGCCGCGCTGGCCAGGGCAATCAATCCGGCAGAGGTTCGTCGAGTCATGGCTCAATAGTGCATCCCCGAACCACGTGATGCCCGCATATGACGGGCAGGAACGTGGATCGGTCGGCCAGCAGGGACCTGCTACCAGGCGTAGGCCTCCGGTGCGGTGCCGCCCGGGCCGGGGAAGATCTCGTCGAGGCGTGCCAGCGCAGCAGCGTCGAGCGTGATCTCGAGCGACGTGAGGGCACCGTCGAGCTGCTCCATGTTGCGGGGGCCCACGATCGGTGCGGTGACCGCCGGCTGGTGGAGGAGCCAGGCCAGCGCGACATCACCCGGCTCCTCGCCCCGCTCGGCGCAGAAGGCCTCCCAGGCCTCGATGGCCGGACGATGCTTCTCGAGCGCATCGGCAGCACGCCCGCTCGCACTGCGGGTGGCAGTGCCGTCCGCCTGCTTGCGCAGGATGCCACCGAGAAGTCCGCCGTGAAGCGGCGACCATGGGATCACGCCGAGGCCGTAGGCCTCTGCGGCCGGCAGCACCTCGAGCTCGACGGTGCGCTCAACCAGGTTGTAAATCGACTGCTCGCTCACCAGGCCGAGCTGGCCGCGCCGACGTGCCGCCTCCTGACCCTGCGCAATGTGCCACCCGGCGAAGTTCGACGAGCCCGTGTAGAGGATCTTGCCCTGCTGCCGCAGGATGTCCATCGCCTCCCAGATCTCCTCCCACGGTGTCGATCGGTCGACGTGGTGCATCTGGTAGAGGTCGATGTAGTCGGTGCGCAGGCGGGTCAGCGACGCATCGCATGCCCGGCGGATGTTCAGCGCCGAGAGCTTGCCGTCGTTGGGCCACTGGCCCATGTCGCCGTAGAGCTTCGTGGCGATCACCGTGCGCTCGCGTCGGCCGCCGCCCTGCTCGAACCACTCTCCCACGATGCGCTCGGTCAGGCCCTTGTCCTCCCATCCGTAGACGTTCGCGGTATCGAAGAAGTTGATGCCCTGGGCATGCGCGTGATCCATGATCGCATTCGAATCGTCCTGACTCGTCACCGGACCGAAGTTCATGGTTCCTAGGCACAATCGGCTCACCGACAGGCCGGTTCGTCCAAGATTCACGTACTCCATCGAGGCCTCCGGGGGTCATTCAACGCTGGATCGAGACAGCGCGAGCCTAGCGGGATCTCGAGAGCCGTGAAACGGACGAGACGACGCCTATCGCCTGCGAACAGTCCTCGCGGCGCGCTTCGCGAACCCGCCCGCCTGCGCGCCCCGGCGCTTCACCTGGCGCAGCGTCGCCTCCGCCCAGGCGAACTCGGTGGCCAGGACGACGAGCCCAAGAACGATGAGCGGGATACCCGGGCCCGGCAGGACGAGGAAGACAACCCCGACGCCAATGAGACCACCGCCAACGACCGCCACCCCGAGCCACCGGATCGGGTGCGGCAGCCGGCGCCAGCCCCGGCCGATCAGGCCGTCACCCACGGTGCCTCCACTCGCACGATTGCTCCCCCGACCCGTCCATCGAGGCCTATCGTCTCGCCTACACTGCAGCGATGCCAAGCGGTCGAGCGCACGGTCACCCCTCACGTCGAGCATTTCTTACGGGTGCTGCGGCAACCGCCGGGGCCGTCGGACTCGCCGCCTGCGCACCGTGGGACACCTCGGCTGGTCCAGCATCCCCCTCTCCAGGCTCGAGCGCACCGCCGCGAGCCGTCATGTCGAGCGACCGCCAGGGCTTCAACCGCCGATGGTTCGCGCCGAACCTCGAGGCGGTCTTCACTCCGACGCCCTCCGATGATGTCGCCTCCACAGTCGGCGAGGCCCTGGCCACCTACGGCAGCGGCGTGAAAGTCACCTCCGGACGCCACGGATACGAGAACTTCGTCTACAACGACCAGACGCGCGCGGTCATCGACCTCTCAGCATTGAATCGGGCCGGGTTCGACCGCGACCGCAACGCCTTCTTCGTCGAGGCCGGGTGCGAGAACTGGACGGCCTACCGCACCCTGCTCAACGGCTACGGCCGAACCCTGCCTGCCGGCTCGTGCTACTCGGTCGGCGCGGGCGGTCACATCAGCGGTGGAGGCTACGGGCTGCTCTCGCGCCTGCATGGACTGACGATCGATCACCTCACGGCCGCCGATGTCGTGACCTGGGACGCCGCGACGAGCAGGGCAACCCTGCGCCACGTGTCTGCCGGCAGCACCGATGCGGCGGAGCGCGACCTGTTCTGGGCTCTCACCGGTGCCGGCGGCGGCAACTTCGGCGTCATCACGCGTTTCTACTTCGCCGACCTGCCCGAGGCCCCGGATCGTGCCACCCTGTGGACCCTCGCCTGGGACTGGGCCGACCTCGATCTTCGCGGGTTTGCGCGACTGCTGGCCGAGTATGCCGACATGGTCGAGGGCATGCCCGAGGGCAACTTCTCGCTGCTCAAGCTCAACCACGTCGCAAGCGGACAGCTTGGCATGACCATGCAGCTCACCTCCCCGGCAGGGACGAGCCTCGGCGAGCACGTGGGCGCCGCCGAGGGTGCGGTCGAACACGCCCGCATGCGCTTCGCGCAGGTCGCGAGGTCTGTCCCCCTTGTCCGACCCCTCGCCGGCCACCCTGCCTTCATGTCCACCGCGCCCACCAGCCAGTCGGCCCAGCACCTGACCTACCTCGAGGCGCTCCAGACGCTGAACGGCAGCGGGCCGAACCAGTTCGGCAAGTACAAATCCGCCTACATGGCCAAGCCCTTCCCACCGGAGCAGGTCGAGGCGATCTTCGATGCCCTGCATCAAGTACCGGACGGATTGACCCCCCTCGACATGACGCAGTCGCTGCTCCAGGTCGATAGCTACGGGGGTGCCGTGAACCGCCGAGCACCTGATGCAACCGCAGTGCCTCAGCGCAGCTCACTTCTCAAGCTGCAGTACCAGACCTACTGGAACAACGACTCCGAGCCCGGACGGGCCTCCGAACTGCCCTACCGCCAGCAGTCCGAGGCCCACCTCGCCTGGATCAACGACTTCTACCGCGCTGTCTACGCCGACTGCGGCGGCACCCCCGATCCAGCTCGCGACCCCTCCGGCACGGTGCAGGGCTGCTACGTCAACTACCCCGATTGCGATCTGGGCACCCATGAGACAGGCGATGCCGAGCACGCTCTCTGGCTCTACTTCCTCGACAACCTCCGCAATAACGCGCGCAATCTCGTGGGCGTCAAACAGCGGTGGGACCCGACGAACGTCTTCCGCAACGCCCAGTCGATCCCGGTGGAGTGAGCTGCTCAGTCGCTACCCCTTGACGGTGAAGGCGATCACAATCTCGGTGCGCCGGGCCTTTGCACCCGCCTGCTTGGCCCTGCCACGTCCGCTGACGTAATAGGCGCCCTTCACCTTGTCGAGCTTCAGACGCGCAACGACGTTCCTGGCTCGCTTGGTCGAGAGGGCGAAGTCATTGCCACGGAACAGCGTGGGCTGCACGAAACCAATGGACTGCACCGTGACCTTGGTGGCACGGCCCGGTACGAGATTCGCTGCGTTGGCAAGAATCTTCTTCGACTTGGCATCAAGCTTTCCTGACATCGAGTCGAAGTAGACCGTACGCTTGATGCGCTTGACGAGCACGATGTCCTGGCCTGTGAGGCCCAGACCGATCGAGGCACTCCGGATCGACAACGATGGGCTGTAGCCATTCACCTGGGCCACGTAGGACCCCGGCGCGAGCGTCAGGGGCACCGGGACGGTGCCGCTGAATGTCCCGTCGGGCCCCACGATGAACGTGCCGAGGGTCAGTGATGGCGCGATGATGTACACCTTGACCTCGGTGCCGGGAGCGAAGCCCGACCCGGAGACTGCAAGTGAGGCCCCCGTCTGCACGTCGACGGCCCCGCCCCTGCCGAGCGGAGCCGGCGCTCCCTTCGGCGTGAGCCCGGCGAGGTCGAGAGCCCAGCTCGGGGCAGTGATCTTCAGTCCATTGCCAGAGGCGTTCGGCGCCACGGTTGTGGCCACCGGGACGCCCCCTTCTGTGACATCCGAACCCCCAGGCTTCACCGCGTCGACGATCGGGTTGACGATCGGGTCGAGCGACGGTCGCGTGGTGGAACTGGCCGTCGGACTCGGCGTCGGCTCGGCAGCCGCTGCCCCACCGCCGGTCGGCGTCACCGGCGCGGCGTCTGCGGTCCACTGGGCATACATGGTGGCGTTCGTGGCAAACGGATAGCTCGCGAGGTTCGCATAGGCGGTGCCGGTGGCGTTCGCCGCCGTATTCCAGCCGGTAAATGTGTACCCGGAGCGAGTGAAGCTATTCGTCGTCAGCGCCGTCGCAGCGCTCGCCGTCTGGCTGGTCATCGACCCAGTGCCGCCATTGGCATCGAAGGTCACCGTCGCCGTCCACTGGGCGTACAGGGTTGCGCTCACCGCAAAGGGGTAGCTGGCCAGGTTTGCATAGGCGGTGCCTGAGCCGTTCGCCGCCGT
>WLND01000157.1 GCA_009726075.1 Actinomycetota bacterium | reverse complement strand
GCAGGATCCGCTCGTCGACCCGAAGGCAGCCCATCGCGTAACGAAGCGCTTTCGCAACGCGCACGTCGTTGTCCTGCCGAACTCGGGGCACGTGGCGCAGATGGAGCACCCGGAGTTCGTCTACGACGCATGGGTGCGCTTCTGCCGCTAGGTCAGGGCAGCCCGATTCGGGTGTCGTCTAAGCCCACCATCCCCGCGACTGCTCGAAAAACATATGCCAGTCAAGTGATTCGTCCACAGGACGAGGTTGTCCACAGGCTGCTGAATTGCCACTGGCGCAGGCCCGCCCTTCGTCCTTACCGTCGCCTTCTCACTGCGACGAAAGGTCACCATGGACGTCACTGCGCGAGTCGAATCCGATGTCCGCGAGGCCATCCGATCACTCGGAGTCGACCCGATGCGCGACCCCGAGGCCGTCCGCAGCCTCGTTGACCGGGTCGTGGCCGACGTGGTCGGCGAAGCCCTCTCCCATTCGGACGATGCGCGCATCGATGCCGCCGCCGTGGCCCTCGAGGTGCAGCATGCGGTCGCTGGATTCGGCCCGCTGCAACGGTTCTTCGATGACCCGACCGTCGAGGAGGTCTGGATCAACGAACCCGGACGAGTTTTCGTCGCCCGAGCCGGACGCAGCGAGCTGACGACCGTGGTCCTGTCGGATCATGAGGTGCGCGCGCTGGTCGAACGCATGCTCCGCGTGTCAGGACGACGACTCGACCTCAGCAACCCATTCGTCGATGCGCAACTCCCGGACGGCAGCCGGCTCCACGTCGTCATCCCCGACATCACTCGCAAGCATTGGTCGGTGAACGTACGCCGATTCGTGCTGCGTCCCAAGCACATCGATGACCTCGTACCGACGGGCACGGTCACCCGCCAGGCGGCCCGATTCCTTGCTGCCGCCGTCGTCAGTGGCCTCAATGTGATCGTCGCCGGCGGCACTCAGGCCGGCAAGACAACGCTGTTGAACTCACTCCTGGGGTGCGTGCCGTCCCATGAGCGCATCGTGTCGTGCGAGGAGGTCTTCGAGATTCACAGCTCGCATCCGGACTGGGTCTCGATGCAGACGCGTGACGCGAGCCTCGAGGGTGTTGGCGAGATCCCGCTGCGCCGTCTCGTACGAGAGGCCCTGCGCATGAGGCCGACTCGACTGGTGGTGGGCGAGGTGCGGCAGGCCGAGGCCCTGGACCTCCTGGTAGCAATGAATAGCGGCATGCCATCGATGGCAACGCTGCACGCGAACAGTGCGCGCGAGGCCGTTACCAAGCTCTGCACGCTGCCCCTCCTCGCGGGCCAGAACATCCCGGGCGACTTCGTCGTCCCGACGGTGGCAGGGTGCGTCGACCTGGTCGTTCACACAGCAACAGCGCATGACGGAGCGAGGCGAATCCAGGAGATCTGCGCGCTGCCTGGCCGGGTCGAATCCGGCGTCGTCGAGATGTCCGACATCTTCATCGATGCGGGGGCGGGCCTGGAGCGCGCGGGTGGCTTCCCGCCGCACCAGGAGAGATTCGCCCGCGCGGGATTCGACCTGAACGACATCCTCCGGTCCGAGGGCCCGCGTCGATCACTCGCCGGACGGGCAGCCTGATGGGCGCCGTCATCGGCCTTGTCGCGGGCCTCGGCGCAGTCCTTGTGCTGTTCGCCCTGACAGATCGTCGCGATCCGTCGGCCCCGTCAACCCGTGCGCGGTCGACCGGCCGCGTCACGCGACTCGTGGAGCAATCGGGCCTGCCCCGAGCAACGGCACTGAACCTGATCGGTGCGTGCATCGCCAGTTCGCTCCTCGTCGGGGTGGCGGCCCTGCTCATCACGGCGGTGCCGATGGCGGCGCTCATCGCTGCCGCAGTTGCTGGCTATCTGCCCGTCGTGCTCATCCGGCGCCGGGCGGGGGCACGGCAGAAGGCGCTGCGATCCGCCTGGCCGGATGCGGTTGACGGTCTGGTTTCCGCGGTGCGTGCCGGGCTGTCCCTGCCCGAGGCGCTCGGGCAGCTCGGCACGCGGGGTCCTGAGCCGCTCCGCCCGGCGTTTCGGGAGTTCGAGGCCGAGTACCGTGCGACGGGCTCCTTTTTCGCTGCGCTTGACGTCCTTTCGAGCGGTCTGAGCGATCCAATTGCAGACAGGGTCGTGGCGTCACTGCGCATCGCGAGGGAGGTCGGCGGAACTGACCTAGGCACGGTTCTGCGCACCCTGAGCACGCTTCTGCGGGAGGATGCCCGCACGCGCGGGGATATCGAGGCCCGGCAGTCCTGGACCGTCTCGGCAGCGAGACTGGCCGTAGCGGCGCCGTGGATCACGTTGGCACTCCTGTGCTCGCGTCCCGAGGCAGCAGGGGCCTACAGCTCCGCGACTGGCGCGATCGTGCTCCTCGTCGCGGCAGCCCTGTCGGTCACGGCCTACCGGGTCATGCTCATGATCGGCAGGCTCCCCGATGAGCCCCGGATGGTGACTACGTGAGCCCCCAGGCTGCCGGGGCCATGCTCGGGCTCGCCTTTGCCTGCGGCGCCCTGCTCGCGGCTGCGCGGCTCGGCGCGACCCGCACGCCGGGGCTGGCGCGTCGCATCGCGCCGTTCGTCCCGGCGTCCGCGGCATCCGTTGCCCTTCGTCGGCCGCCCGCTTCCACGATGAGCACGGTCGTGGCGCTTCTGCGCCCGTCGCCTTCCGCGGCGTCGGTCAACTCGCTCCGCGAGCGGCTTGCCCGAGCCGGTCGGGCGGGTGAGGTCGATCAGTACCGGATCGAGCAGGTGGCGTTTGGGCTCACGGGCGTGCTTGCCGGCGGCGCATTGGGGCTCGTGGCGGTGGCACGTTCCGGGCCTGCTATCGCGATGCTGCTTCTGCCGCTGTTCGGCGCCGGCGTTGCACTGCTCCTTGCAGATCGTCGGCTAGCCCGGCAGGCGAGCAGGCGACGAACCCGCGTAAGCCAGCAACTCCCGACCGTCGCCGAGCTTCTGGCCTTCGCCGTCGCAGCTGGCGAATCGCCCGTCGTCGCGATCGAGCGCGTCACGCGAACGGTCAGCGGTGACCTCTCGGGGGAGTTCGCCGGCGCGATCGCCGACCTGCGTGCTGGCGCGCCGCTCGACTCGGCGCTGCGTGGCGTTGCCTCGCGAACGGCGAGCCCCGAAGTTGAGCGATTCGTCGATGGCCTCGTGGTGGCCATCGAGCGAGGCACCCCACTCGTCGACGTACTGCGAGCACAGGCGGCCGATGCCCGCGCCGCCGGGCGCCGGTCGCTCATCGAAACGGCGGGCCGCAAGGACGTCTTGATGCTCGTTCCGGTGGTCTTCCTCATCCTGCCCACGGTGGTGCTCATCGCCCTGTTTCCCGGGTTCCAGAGTCTGCAGCTCGTCGTTCCCTAGCGATCCCGATCGCCCTGGATCCCACCCACGCACCACTTCGTTTCCCGACGGCAAGTCAACCCATCAAAGAAGGAGTAGCAATGATTCATGCAACCCGATCCATCGCAGTGGGCGCCTACGTCCGCCTGCTGACCCGCCTCGATGCCATCGGCGACGAGCGGGGTGACGTTCCGGGCTGGGTCCTCGTATCGGTGATGACCGCGGGCCTCGTGACGGCCATCTGGTTGATCGCCGATGACCAACTGACCTCCGTGCTTGATCGCGCGATCACCTCGGTGTCGGCCCCGTGACGCGGCGCCGGAGCGTCGATCGCTCTCCGCCGCCGTGCCGTGGCCGGTTCGGCTCCGACGCCGGCAATGCCACCGTCGAATTCGCGCTGGTTGCCCCGCTGCTTCTCGCGGTCGGCCTCGCGGTGCTGCAGACGGCTCTGGCCCTGCACGTGCGTGCGACCGTCACGTCGGCAGCCGCCGAGGGTGCCCGTGCCGCTGCGCTGGCGGGGGCCGATCTGGCTGCGGGCGAACGGCGAACGAGATCCCTGCTGGCCGGCAGTATCGCCGGCGGGGTCGTTCAGCGAGTGACCGTCCGGCGAGAGGTCCACGACGGGACGTTGGTGGTGGCGGTGGGGGTGGATTCGCAGTTGCCGCTGCTCGGCCTCCTGGGCCCGACGGTGATGCACGTCGAGGGTCATGCTCTCGCTGAGGCCGCATGATGCCGGGCAGGGTTCGCACCGGCACGGCCCTCAGGCGGATGAGGGTCGGCGAGGCTCCTGACCAGCCGGGCGACCAGGGCAGTGCCGTCATCGAGTTCCTCATCGTTGCGCTCGTGGTCCTCGTGCCGATGGCCTACATCGTCATGTCGGTCATGAGGGTGCAGGCGGCGACGTTCGCGACCACCCAGGCGGCGCGGGAGGCCGGCCGGGCATTCGTCACGGCCGATTCGCCGGCCCAGGCCCGCCAGCGCGCCCTGGTGGCCGCTCGGCTGGCGTTTGCCGACCAGGGGTTCGACCTCAAGGACAGTGCGCTGGGCATCGACTGCGGAGTCGCTGCGTGCCTGTCGCCCGGAGGTGCCGTCACCATCGACCTTGATTGGAGCGTCGACCTGCCCTGGATTCCGAACTCACTCTCGGGGGGCAGGTCGGTGTCGGTGCCGATCCATGCAGTGCACTCGGTGCCCGTCGATGTGTACCGGGTTTCCTCGTGAGGAGGTCGCGGATGGGGCCGCGGTTCGTCGACGACCGAGGCAGTGTGCTCATCCTCGGCATCGGGCTGGTCGTCGTCTGCCTGCTGGCCATCGCGGTTACGGTTGATGCCTCAGCGGCGTTCCTGCAACGCCGAGCGTTGATGGCGATCGGCGATGCTGCGGCGCTGGCAGGGGCGCAGGCCATCGACCTCGATGCCTACTACTCGAATGGCGCTACGCCCGGTACCCGACTGGCCCCCGGGCTCGTCGTTCAGGCAGCGCGCGAGCACGTGACGCATGCACCGGCAGGCTCGCGAGTCTCGATCGATGCCATTGTCACCGACGGCACCACCGTCATTGTGAGGCTGAGTTCGCCGCTCGAGCTGCCGTTCTTCTCGGCAATGGCCACGGAGCCCGTTCGCATCGAGTCGGCCGCGAGGCTTGACTATCGACCGAGCGCCTGACGGCCGGACGACGGGCCGGATCCGAAGGGTGCTGGCCAGACTCCCGAACCCGGCTGACTGCCCGCCACGTACCCTTGGCGTCCGTGACATCCTTTGAGGTCCAAGAGCGCATCAATGCACTGACCACGGTGCTCGGCAGCGTCGAGACGGTCCTTGACCTTCCCCGAATGCGGGCTTCGGT
>WLND01000156.1 GCA_009726075.1 Actinomycetota bacterium | reverse complement strand
GGTCAACCCGACCGCCGAGTACTCCGTGGTCACGTCCGCCGACGGCGAGACCCTCGTCATCGCCTCCTCGCTCGTCGAGTCGATGCTCGGTTCCGAGGCGGTCGTCCTGCACCGGCTCATGGGGTCAGATCTCGAGCGGGTCGCCTACCAGCGGCCCTTCGATTTCATCGAGATTCCGGACGCTCACTACGTCATCCTCGCCGACTACGTGACGACCGACGACGGCTCTGGGCTCGTCCACCAGGCACCGGCCTTCGGGGCCGACGACCTTGCCACGTGCCGCGCGTACGGCCTCCCCGTCGTCAATCCGGTCCTGCCCAATGGGCATTTCGCCGACGACGTCCCCGTGGTCGGCGGCCTGTTCTTCAAGAAGGCGGATGAAACCCTCGTGGCCCGCCTGCGCGAGGGCGGGCAACTGTTCAAGCATGTGGCGTATGAGCACTCCTACCCGCACTGCTGGCGCTGCCACACCCCGCTCATCTACTACGCACAGCCCTCCTGGTACATCCGCACCACCGCGATCAAGGATCGGCTGATCGCGCAGAACGAGCGGACCAATTGGTTCCCGAGCACCATCAAGGCCGGCCGCTTCGGCGACTGGCTGAACAACAACGTCGACTGGGCGCTGTCGCGCAATCGATTCTGGGGCACCCCGCTGCCAATCTGGCGCTGCCCCGACGATCACCTGACCGTGGTGGAGTCCCTCGCCGAGCTCAGCGAGCTGAGCGGGCACGATGTCACTGCCACCGACCCCCATCGCCCCTACGTCGACGACATCACCCTCCCCTGCCCAACCTGCGGCGCAACCGCCGTGCGCGTCCCCGAGGTCATCGACTGCTGGTACGACTCCGGGGCCATGCCCTTCGCCGCCGTCGGCTACCCGCAGAGCGGTCCTGACGCCTTCGCCGCCCAGTACCCGGCCGACTTCATCTGCGAGGCGATCGATCAGACCCGCGGGTGGTTCTACACCCTCATGGCGATCGGCACGCTCGTCTTCGAGGAGTCGTCGTTCAAGAACGTCCTATGCCTTGGTCACATCCTGGACGAGGACGGCCGCAAGATGAGCAAGCACGTGGGCAATGTGCTTGAGCCCATCGGCCTCATGAACGACCATGGCGCCGATGCGGTTCGCTGGTTCATGCTGGCCAGCGGCTCCCCCTGGCAGGCACGCCGCGTCGGCCACGCGGCCATCGGCGATGTCGTCCGCAAGACCCTCCTCACCTACTGGAACACGGTCTCGTTCCTGTCCCTCTACGCCCGCCTCTCGGATTGGGAGCCCGGCGTTGAGCCGTCAGCGGTCGCTGACCGCCCGGTCATCGACCAGTGGGTCCTCGGACAGGCCCATGCGCTGGCCCGCGACGTCGATGCAGCCCTGGAGGCCTTCGACACCCAGCGGGCCGGACGCTTGCTCTCGACCTTCATCGACGATCTGTCGAACTGGTACGTCCGACGCTCGCGCCGGCGTTTCTGGGCCGGAAGCCCGATGGCCCTCGAGACCCTCCACGAGGCCCTGCGCATCACGACCCTGTGCATGGCACCGTTCACCCCGTTCATCACCGAGCGGGTCTGGCAGGACCTGTTCCGGCCGACGGTCGCCGATGCAGCGGCCTCGGTGCACCTGGCTGCCTGGCCCGCGGTCGATGCCTCGATCATCGACAACACGCTCGCCGATGACATGGCCCTCGTGCGACGGATCGTCGAGCTCGGTCGCGCAGCCCGTGCTACGAGCGGCGTGCGTACCCGACAGCCACTCGGCCGGGCCCTTGTCTCGGCCAGTGGGTGGGCCACGCTGCCCCAGACCTTCCGCGACGAGGTGTGCGAGGAGCTCAACGTCACCACGATTGAGACCCTCGCCGACGACACTGCCGGGTTCGTCGACACCACAGTCAAGGCAAACTTCCGCGCGCTCGGCCAGCGCTTCGGCAAGCAGACGCCGCTCGTGGCAGCAGCGATCGGTGTCGCTGATCCTGTCGAGGTGCTCCTGGCCATTCGCACGCAGGGGATGGCATTGCTCACGGTCGACGGCATCGGCGAGGTCTCGATCGCCGAAGCGGACGTCGTCATCACCGAGACCCCCCGAGAGGGTTGGGCTGTCGCATCCGACGCGGGCGAGAGCCTGGCCCTCGACCTCACGATCACCGAGGAGCTCCGTCGTTCCGGCATGGCCCGGGAGATCGTGCGAGCAGTGCAGGAGGCCCGCAAGCAGGCAGGCTTCGAGGTTTCCGACCGCATCAACGTCGTCTGGTCAAGCGCCGACGCGACGGTCGTGACCACGATCCTCGAGCATTCGAGTCTCATCGCAGACGAGGTCCTGGCCACCGGGTTCGATCAATCGGCGGACCAGCACGCACCTGGCCTGATCGCGGTGACGGTGCCAGAGGTGGAGATTCAGATGGGCATCGCCCGGATCTGATCGGCTAGGGGGCCACGGCCGATCCGGCAGATGCCCGGATCGCTGCCGCGTACTGGGTCGCGGCCCGTACGAGCTCGTCGGCGGTGGCTTGCGCTATCGCGATCACGGCGGCCGAGTCGCCCGAGAACGCCACCTGCCGCTCGAGCCCGTCGATGCGCGCCTGCAGTTCGGCGCAGCGGGCCCGGAGGCCAACCTCGACCTCGCCGGACCGCTGGACCGGCTGCTGCGGCAGCCTGATCGGCTCCTGGGGTCGAACTTCATCTCGAGGCCGAACATCTTCCTGGGATCGTGCCTGCCCCTGGGCGCGCATCGCCTCGCGAATCGGAGCCGGCTGCCGCTCGATGCTGGCGAGGCGCTCTTGCAGTTCGTCGCATCGCGTCAGGAGCACCGTCTCGGCCTCGCGGAATCGTCCGACGTCGCCTTCAAGCCGTTCAATGGTTTCCTGGACCAGGTCGAGGAACTCGTCGACCTCGTCCATGTCGTAGCCGGGACGCAGCCGGGAGGCACGAAAGGAGGCGGCCCGAACGTCCGCCGGGGACAGCGTCACGGCCAGGAGCCCATCATCACAGCATCAGCGCGACGTTGATGAGAATCTGGAGGCCGATCAGGACGATGAGGAACGCGAGATCGAACTGCATGCCCCCGAGCCGCAGCGGCGGGATCACCCGCCGCAGAAGGCGCAACGGCGGATCAGTGACCGTGTAGATGGCCTCGGCGATGATGAGGATCAGGCCGGTGGGACGCCACGACCGCGCGAAGATCTGGACGAAGTCGAAGACGAGCCTGCCGATGAAGACCAGCCAATACAGCCATAGGGCTGTCGCGAGAATCTGACCAATAGGACTCATCAGCTCTGATTGAAGAAGCCGTTTTCGGCGATCTGCGCCCTGGCCTCATCTCCGACGTCGACGTTTGGCGGGGAAAGCAGGAACACCTTGTTCGTTACCCTTTCGATAGACCCCCTGAGCCCGAACACCAGGCCGGCAGCAAAATCGACGATGCGCTTGGCATCGGAATCGTCGAGCTCAGACAGGTTCATGATCACCGGCACGCCCTCGCGGTAATCCTCGCCGATCCGGCGGGCATCGTTGTAACTTCGCGGGTGCACGGTCTCGATGCGGGTGATCTCAGGGGCCGGGACCAGTCGGCGCTCGGGTACCGCGGTCGGGGCCGGACGCCGCTCGGGGGTCCCATCGCTGCGGAAGGTGCGCACCGCTCGCGACTCCGGGATCGGTCGCACGCTACGACTGGTGTACCGATCGTCCGGGCGCTCTTCGACGCGCTCAGTGCTACCCCGTCGATCGCCGGAGCGCTGTTCGCGTCCGCGCACATCGCGCCGGGCGTCCTCGTATTCCTCGTAGGTCTCTTCCTGGACCCCGTCTTCAACCAGACCGAGATAGACGGCCATCTTGCGCATTGCGCCAGCCATGCCCGCCATCCTCCTTGGGTCGTGATTCAGATTGGTTCGTGCTGATTGAGCGGTGCTGCGAAGACGCGTCGATCATTGACAGGGGAACACACCTCGGTGCACGGTCAGGCTACCCGACGTGGGCCCGCTTGCCGAGTATCGCGCCCCCAATGCGCACCTGTGTCGCACCGTGGGCAATCGCCTGCTCAAGATCGCCACTCATGCCAGCCGAGATTGTCCGCGCTTCGACCCGCACCAGCTGAACTGCGCTGGCGGCCTCCCTCAACAGGGCAAAGGCATCGTTCGGATCGCCAGGGTGCGGCGCAACGCCCATCACACCGCTGAGGCGAAGCCCCGGCAGCGCACTGACTGCCTCGGCCACCGGGCCCACATCTGCCCGACGGATACCCCCACGTCCCTCCAGTGGATCAGGGTCGAGCGACACCTGAATGAGGACGTCGATGGTTCGCTGCCGGCTGACGGCACTGGCCGACAGCGCATCGGCAAGATCGAGGCGATCGACGGACTCCACGACGTCTGCCCAGCCGGCCACGGACCTCGCCTTGTTCCGCTGGAGTTGGCCGATCATGTGCCAGCGCAGCGAGCTGCGAATGGCGGCGAGGCTCTCGACCTTCTGCCGGGCCTCCTGATCGCGATTCTCTGCGACGTCCAAGCAGCCGAGCTCGTGCAGAAGTTCGACATCGGACGCCGGAAAGGTCTTGGTGACGACGACGAGCGTTACGTCATCGACCGATCGTCCGGCCGCAGCGCAGGCCGCCTCGATCCGGTGTCGGACCTCACCGAGTCCTGACTGAATCTCGAATCGGCGCAGTGCCGTCGCATGCACGGTCATGTCGGCTCTCCGTCTGCTTCGTCGGCGGGGTTCACTGGACGATCATCATTCCCTGACGGCCGGTGACCTGATCGCGCCGATATGAGAACAGTTCGGACGACTCCGCGGTACAGCCCGGGATCACGGTCGCCTGCGCCCCGAGCTCGGCCAGTTGCGCCAGGACGCCGGCTCCGACGTCGACGAACGTGATTCCATCGTGGACCAGGCACGATGCCAGCCGGACCGGATCTGACACCTGTTCGCCGATGAGCGCGGCACGCTCCGCCGGTACCGGGTAGCACCTCGCGCAGATCGACGGTCCGACCACGGCCTGGATGCGTGAAGCACCGGCAGACCGCATGGTTGCGACGGTCGCCGCCACGACTCCGGATGCCAGGCCTCGCCACCCGCAGTGGGCCGCCGCAACGACGCCAGCATCCACGTCGGCGAGCACGAGCGGCACGCAGTCTGCCGCAAGGGCCAGCAGGCCCACCCCCCGTGACCGGGTAACCAGCGCATCGACCCCGGGCATGAAGCCTCCCTGGGTCACGATGGCCACTTCGGAGCCATGAACTGCGCCCATGATC
>WLND01000155.1 GCA_009726075.1 Actinomycetota bacterium | reverse complement strand
TGCTCGCCGGGCTCGGCATCTGGCACATCATGGGCGAGCCGTCCGTGCTCGCCGCACTGTCGCCGTCCTACGGCGTCGCCTATCTCGTTGCCAACCCGGGACTCGGCTTCGGCATCGGCGCCGTGGTCATCCTCGCCGTCACCGGTGCCGAGGCCCTCTACGCGGACATGGGCCACTTCGGCCTCCGGCCGATCAGGTGGGCCTGGGCAGCCCTCATCGCACCGTCGCTGGTGCTGTGCTACCTCGGTCAGGCAGCGGTCGTCATCCAGGACCCGGCCGCAGCGAGCGATCCCTTCTTCTCCCTGGCCCCGAACCCGACCTTTGCCCTGTTCATGGTCATCCTGTCGACCGCGGCGACCGTCATCGCCTCCCAGGCACTCATCACCGGCGTCTTCTCGCTCTCGCGTCAGGCCGTGCAGCTCGGCCTGATCCCCCGGATCACCATTCGGCACACGAGCCGCTCCCACGAGGGCCAGATCTACGTGCCCATCGCAAACTGGCTCCTGGGTTTCACGAGCATCGCCCTCGTCATCGCCTTCGGTTCATCCTCGGCCCTTGCGTCGGCCTACGTGCTCGCGATCGCCGGGACGATGGCAATCACCACGATCGCCTTCCATCGGGTGATGCGCGATGTATGGAGGTGGTCGTCGGTGCGCACGGGGCTCATCACGTCCCTCTTCCTCATCCTCGACATCGCGTTCCTCCTGTCGACGATCACGAAGATTTTCGACGGAGGATGGGTTCCGGTCCTGCTCGCCTCCATGGCGCTGACCGTCATGCTGGTCTGGCGCAGCGGCCAACGAATCCTTGCCGGCTACCTGGCCGCCTCCTCGATCACCTGGACCGCCGCAATGCAGGCACTTGGCTCAGGCACGATCGCCCGCACCCCGGGCGAGTGCGTCGTGCTCGCATCGCATCCCGATCAGGTGCCCCAGGCCCTCGCGGCCAGCATCCGCCTGCTGCGAGCGGTTCCCCAGCACCTCGTCGTCCTCACCGTGCGCACATCACCGATCCCAGTCGTCGCCGATGCGGATCGACTCACCGTCACGACGCTGTCCAGCGACATCCGACAGGTCGTTGCCGACGTCGGATTCACCGAGACGCCGTCGGTTCCCGATCTCCTCCGAAACCTGCCGGGCGCCGACGGCGCAGACCCGGCCGAGCGCACCTACTACCTCTCGGACCGCGCGTTCCTCGCGACGTCAGCTGGGCAGATGGGCCGCATCGGCGAGTCGATCTTCGCCTTCCTGCACCGCAATGCGGCCCGGCCTGCGCAGTTCTTCGGGATCCCGGACGGCCAGGTCGTGACCCTGTCGACGCACATGGACCTCTAGGCGGCCAGGCGCTCGTCGCGTCCATGGCAAAATGAACACCATGCCCCCACGGACTCCGCGCCGCCTACTCGCGAATCTCGGCACGGCGGCCATCGTCGTCGCCCTCGTTGCCCCGGTTGGCTCAGCAGCGGCCGAGCCAACCCTGTCGCCTCGCGTCTACGGCGGCACCCAGGCCCATGGCAACACCTCGGTCGTGAGCATCGCGGCGTTCGACGGCTCGAGCTGGCCAACCGGATGCAGTGGCGGCATGTTCCGCCCCAGGCTCGTCCTCACCGCGGCACACTGCACGACCATCCACGAGTCGGGGGCCGGCGTCGCGGGCTTCGCCCTCTTCAGCCCCGGCTCGACCGCGCTGACATACAGCAACACCGGGCCGCAAGGGCCAGCCGGCGTCCACGTGGTCAATGCTTTCAAGCCGGCTGGCTACGTCAACACGACGTCGCAGGTGCAGCCCAATGACATCGCGATCCTCCAGCTCGACGCTGACCTCGGCGCCCCGGCATTCACGCGCCTGGCGACCCACTTCGACATGACCAACCTCCTGTCGGCAAAGTCCCCCGTCCAGCACATCGGCTACGGCCTCCTAGGCCCGGGGCAGCGGACGATCGAGCCATATGCGACCACCCTTCCCATGGCCGATTTCAAGGCCGATGGCTCAATGGGCGCCACCTTCGCCAGCGGCCAGTCGTCCGCCACGGGGATCTGCCCCGGCGACTCAGGCAGTCCCGCCTACGCCGTGACCGCAGCGGGCAGTCTGCTTCTCGGCGACATGGCGGGCGGCAATGCCCCCTGCGGCAACGTGTCGAACTACTCGAACCTCGGCTTCTTCGCCCTCGGCTACCTCGAGATGGTCAATAACGCGCTGCGCAGCGCCGGCTACCCGACCATCCCGAGTGCCCCGCAGAACATCACCGTGACCGGGCAGAACCGGTCGGCGATCGTCTCGTGGCAGGCTCCGGCGACATCGCCCGAGACCGTTGTGGGCTACGACGTCCTCGACGCGAGCGGCCAGGTCGTGTGCCAGACAACGACGACCACCTGCACCGTGCCGAACCTCTCCGATGGCAGCTACTCCTACACCGTGCGCAGCAAGAATGCCGAGAACGAGGGCGATGCCATGCCGATCTCCGCCCAGCCCGCGCTCATCGCTGCACCGGCGCAACTCCCCGCGCCAACCGTCTCCAAGGGCCCGAACGGCAAGGGCCTCATCACCTTCGCGACCCTCGCCGGCAGGTCATCGGCCGTCGTCACGTCCTACATCGTTCGCGACAACAAGCGAAAGGTGCTGTGCCAGGGCGTCCCGGCATCGCAGGCGTCGGCTCCCAAGGCCACCCTCACGTGCTCGGCCCTCCCGAAGAAGCCGGGCACCTACCGGTTCACGGTTGAGGCGGTCACAGAGATGGGCTCGACTCCGGTGTCGAAGGCGAGCCGGCCGTTCGTGGTCCGCTAGTACGACATGGCGACCGAGACCAGGAGCACCCCCGCCTTCGTCCGGGGCCTCCCGAAGGCTGAACTCCACGTTCACCTGCAGGGCGCAGCCTCGGTGAGCACCGTCCTGGCACTTGCTCGCCGCCATCCGACCGAGGGCGTCCCGACCACCGAGGCCGATCTTCGCGACTTCTTCCGCTTCACCGATTTCGCGCACTTCATCGAGGTGTACGTCGCGGTCAACCGGCTCGTGCGCACGCCCGACGATGTGCGCGAGCTCGTGGTCGGCCTCGGCCGCGACCTCGCAGCCAACGAGGTGCGCTACGCCGAGGTGACGGTGACCCCCGACAGCCATCTGCTCATGGGCATCGACCCGGAGGACCTCACCGCGGCGCTGACCATGGGCCGCGAGCAGGTTCGGTCCGGCCACGGAGTCGAACTCGCCTGGGTCTACGACATCGCGGGAGATCTTGGCCTCGAGTCTGGAGTACGAACCGTCGAATGGGCGGAGCAGCATCTTCCCGAAGGCAGCGTCGGATTCGGTCTCGGAGGCCCGGAGATCGGCGTGCCTCGCTCGGCCTTTGCCGACGTGTTCCGCCGAGCCGGCGACCTTGGCCTTGCCAGCGTGCCGCACGCGGGCGAGACCACGGGCCCGCAGTCGATCCGGGACAGCATCGATCACCTCGGAGCCGTGCGCATCGGCCACGGCATCGCCGCAGCCACCGACCCCGATCTCATGGCCGAGATCATCGAGCGCGACATCGTCCTCGAGGTGTGCCCCACCTCGAATATCTGCACCCGAGCCGTCGCGGCGCTCGACGAGCACCCCTTCGGCATCCTGCGCGATGCGGGCGTTCGCGTCACCATCAACACCGACGACCCCGGCATGTTCAACACCGACCTCAACAGCGAGTACCTCATCGCCCACGACATCTTCGGGCTCGACCACTCGGCGCTCGCCGATCTCGCCCGCGATGCCGTGCGAGCCTCATTCGCCCCGGCGCCCACGCGAGCTCGCATCCTCGACGAGATCGACGCCTACGCCGCAGGGCAAGGAACATCCACCCATGCCTGAGCGGGCGGGCATCGCGAGCTCCGGCCAGCTGGTCACGGCCCTGGGCCGGGTGCGGGTGCGGTTGCGACCCATCGGCTCCGATGAGCCGCGGCCTTCATCGCCGAGCCCGTACGACGACTGGGGGCAGATAGATCCCCGCGCGGCAGATCTCGATATCGATCGGTGGGTGATCGAGATTTTCTCGGACGAAGTCGGGTCGGACGGGCCAGGCGTCACCTCCGTCGGCGACATGACCGCCCTGCCGGTGTGGTTCGGACCCACCACCGGCTCGATGGCCATGAACATCGGCATCGGCATTGTCGAGGGGTTTCGCGGACGAGGCATCGGGTCGATCGCTCAGGGAATGCTCGCCGACCTGCTCCACGACCGGGGCATCGTCCGCGTGCAGGCATCGACCGACGTCACGAACGAGCCTGAGCAACGGGCCCTCGCGAAAGCCGGGTTTGCCTTCGAGGGCATTGCCATCGGGGCCCAGGTGCGGGCCGATGGGCGGCACGACCTTCAGGTGTGGTCGCACGTGCGAGTTCTCTAGGCGGCGCTGGCCCGAATCCGCACGCTCAACCTCGTGCTGCCATCAGGCGTCCGTGCCCTGTTCCAGTCCTGCGGCGCGACGGCATCGAAGTAGCGTCCGCCCAAGCCCCGCAGGCTCTCCCCCGGCCCGTCGTCGAACGTACCGTCATCGTCGACGAACACCTGCCAGCCGTCCGGAGTCTGGCGAATCGTTACGACAATGCGGGTTGCGCCACCATGGCGAGCCGCGTCGTTGATGCCCTCGGTCACGACACTGACGAGCGTGCGCTGGGTCTGCACGCACGGCACACCTGCTTCGTCGGCATCGATGCCCACATCGATGAGGCCCGCCCATGCCGATTCAAGACCTGCCAGCTCAGCATGGAGCGATTCCGATCGGGCGCTCACAGATGGAGGCCGGCCAGCGCGCTCAAGAAGCGACCGCGCCTCGTCGAGGGCAGCCCTGGCCTGCTCGGGGTCCCGAGAGCTGATGGCGAACTCGAGCCGCATCACCGTGGTGGTGAGCAGGCCACGCACGGTGCCGTGCAGGTGCATCGCGATCTCACGGCGGAGTTCCGCAAGGTCACGGGCCCGGCCAGCTCGCCGGAGGTCGCCCTCGGTGATCGACTGACGCAGTCCACGGGCGACGTCCTGGCTCGCGAGGCTCAGGCCTCTGGCCAGGTTGAAGAGCGGGTAGGTGCCTCCGAGCCAGACCGCGCCGGCAAGGGAGATTCGCACGCCAATGCTCTCGGTTACCCCGGCCCCGGCGAGCGCGACGTACATGGGGACGCACGACAGGGCCAGCACCGGCACTGATCCGATGACGACTGCCACGGCCCGCTTCGGCATCCGGCGAGTCGCCGCATTGACGGCGATGGACACAGCAATGCCGTACG
>WLND01000154.1 GCA_009726075.1 Actinomycetota bacterium | reverse complement strand
CGAGCATGACGAACCACAGCACCATGACCGGGCCGAAGACCCGGCCGATCTGGTGCGTGCCGCGTGACTGGACGG
Source organism: Actinomycetota bacterium (assembly GCA_009726075.1). GTDB lineage: Bacteria > Actinomycetota > Actinomycetes > S36-B12 > S36-B12 > WLND01. The sequence continues at coordinate 5,190 of WLND01000154.1, read as the reverse complement.
CGAACAGGACCGCGAGGATGACCACGGTGAGCGGGACCGCCGCACGGCCAAGATCGGGGTTGACGATGGCCAGGCCCTCGGTGGCCGACAAGACCGAGATTGCCGGGGTCAGGGCTCCGTCGCCGAACAGGAGGGCCGTGCCGATCAGGATGAGCAGCAGCAGGGCAAAACGCCGGCCGCCGGTTGCTGCACGCACCCGCTCGGGAAGCAGCGCCAGGAGGGCCAGGATTCCGCCCTCCCCGTGATTATCGGCACGCATGACGAAGAGCAGGTACTTGACGGTGACGACGAGCATCAGCGCCCAGAAGATCAACGAGACGACTCCGAGCACGGCTTCGCGACCGCTGCCCGACACCGCGAGGGTGGCCTTGAGGGCGTAGAGGGGGCTGGTGCCGATATCGCCGAACACGACGCCGGTTGCCGCCATGGCCAGGCCGGCGGTCGCTGCGAACGTCGTGGTCTTGGGCGAGGTCACGTCGGGAGTCTCCTGAGCTGGGATGCGGGGCTTCCGCCGACGGCGGCGCCGCACGAAGTCTCCCATGTGCGCGTTGGTTCAGCGTGACGACGCTGGCGGAGGGTGCAGCACTAGCGCGTGTCGATCGACGTCGACCCGTAGCCATCCTGCAGGTGCTCGATGGCCAGGGCGTTGAGGACGTCGGGATCGGAGGAGGCAGCCGCCTCGACCAGGGCCCGATGCTCATCGACCATGCGCCGCACATGGCCCGGATCGCTCACGTACTGACGGGTGATGAGCCGGTTGACCGGCCTGTTCCAGAGGTCGTCGAGAATGGCGAGCAGGGCCTGATTGCCGCAAGGCGCCACGAGTGCCACGTGGAAGTCGCGGTTGAGCTCGAACCACGGCGCGTCGGGGTCGGCTGTTCGCTCGTCCATCGCATCGACCAAGTCGCGCAGTCTGCTGAGCTGGATCGGGGTGTGGCGTCCGAATGAGAGACGAACGGCGAGCGACTCGAGGCTTTCTCGCACCTGGAAGATGTCGTTGATGTCCTGTTCGGCCAGGTCGTTGACGAGGTATCCGCCCCCTGAAATCCTGGTGACCAGGCCCTCGTGGGCCAGGCGCAGCAGTGCATCGCGCACCGGCGTGCGCGAGACGCCGAGCGACTCGGCGGTCTGCTCCTGGACGAGCTGCGTGTTCGGGGGGATCTCGCCGTTCACGATGCTGTCGCGGACGCTCTCGTAGACCCGGATGGCAAGTGGTCGAGGGTCTTGCGTGGTCTTGGCGAGGGTGCCCCCAGGGCGGGCAAACGGCGTGCTCACGCCCTGATCCTTCCCCGTGCAGCGTTCGACTCTTCGGTAGGGCGGGACTCTTCGTTAAGGCCGTTCATCAGTATTGCCCCGCATCGTCCATTCGGCCTGTTACGGTACCGATCGTATCCACTGTATCCACTGTATCCCGGAGGTCGAATGTACATCCTCAACACGTGGTACGTCGCCGCTTGGAGCTCCGAAGTGTCGCGCGAGCCCATCCGCCGGGTCATCTGCGAGATCCCCGTCGTGCTCTATCGCAAGCGCGATGGCGGGTCGGTGGTTCTCGAGGATCGCTGCGCGCATCGCGGGTTCCCGCTGTCGCCCGGCCGGGTCGTCGATGACGCCATCGAGTGCGGCTACCACGGGTTCACCTTCGACTGCGAGGGGGCGTGCGTGCGGGTCCCCGCCCAGGACTCGATCCCGGAGCGGGCTCGCGTGCGCTCGTTTCCGGTGGTCGAGAAGGACGGATGGATCTGGATCTGGACGGGTGACGCGGGCCAGGCCGACGAGGCCCTCGTGCCCGATACCCATTGGATGAACGATCCCGAATGGGCGACGGTGACGCACAGTTTCCACTTCAAGTGCCGCGCCGACCTCATCCACGACAACCTGCTCGATCTCACCCACGAGTCGTTCATCCACACGTCGACCGTGGGCGACGACTACATCTACAAGCACGGCATCACCGTCGAGGTCGACGGTCAGGTCGTGAGCGTGGATCGCCTCATGCCGAGCGTGGTCGCGCCGCCCCTCTACGCGAGCACGATGGCGACCGAGGGCCTCTACGATCGGTTCCACTGCACTGAATTCCACATTCCGAGCTTCCATGTCCTCCACTCCGGCATCACCGCCGAGGGGCGTCCGCGCGAGGAGGGCTTCTTGATCAAGGTCCTCAACGGCATCACGCCGATCGACGCAGAAAACACCTGGTACTACTACGCCTTCGCCCGCAACTTCGGGGTTGACCAGCAATGGGCCACCGATGAGCTGGTCGTGGGGCTCGCAACGGTCCTGCAAGAGGACGCCGATGCACTCGAGTGGCAGGAGATCGGCCTTCGAGGCAGGCCGGCGAACGAGCATGATGTGCTCATCGCCCAGGATGCCGGCGTCGCAAAGGCCAGACGCATCACCGCTCAGCGGCTCGCCGCCGAGCAGGAGGCCCTCATGGCCGAGGACAAGCAGGTCGTTCGCTAGCGGGGGCTCTCGACGAAATATGCAGTTCACGTCAGCACAGCACACTGGTAGGGCAGGCCACTGGATCGGGCATCGTGCTCGTCCATCTCAAGGAGGCATTAAGAATGAGCAGAACAACGAATAATCGGGCTCGGGTTTCGGCGATCACGGTCTCAGCGGCCGCATTGGCGCTTGGCCTGGCAGCGTGCGGCGGCAGCAGCACGACGGCCGCATCGTCCGCAGCGCCAGCCGCATCGTCCGCAGCAGCCTCTGCGCCAGCAGCATCGGCCCCGGCGGCCTCCGCCGCAGCGGGCATTGATGCGGCGGCAGTCGCGCTGATCCCGGCCGGGATCGCAGACGACGGCACCCTGACCGTCGGCATGGAGGTCGCCTACCCGCCCTTCGGCTACAAGGACACCGACAATGTCACGCCGATCGGCTTCGACGTCGATGTCGCGACGCAGATGGCGAGCCGCCTGGGCCTCAAGCTCGAGATCGTCGATGCGGCATTTGACTCGATCATCCCCTCGCTCGCGAGCAACCGCTACGAGGCCGGCGTCTCGGCCTTCTCCATCACTCCGGAGCGCCAGAAGGAGGTCGACTTCGTCACGTACTTCCAGTCCGGCGACTCGGGCCTCGTCCTCACCGGAAACCCGAAGGCCCTCGCCCTCGACACCACGCTCTGCGGGGTCAAGACCGCGGTGACCAAGGGCAGCACCCAGGAGGTCGTCACGATTCCGGCGATCAACAAGGACTGCGCAGCAGCCGGAAAGGATCCGATCGAGGTGCTCTCGCTCGGGGGCTCCGAGGAGCTGCCGCTCGCCCTTCAGAGCGGACGAGCAGACATCGTCATCGTCGACAGCGGCAATGGTGCCTACATCGCCGAGAACTCGGCGGGTGCCTTCGAGATCGCGGCCGGCCCGCTGCTCAACTCGGGCCCCGGTGGCATGGTCTTCAAGAAGGGAAGCGGCATGGCCGAGGCGGCGTCAGCAGCCCTTCAGGGACTCATTGACGACGGCACGTACGGCGCGATTGCCGACCAGTGGGGCCTGTCCTCCGGCAAGGTGACCACCGCAACGGTGAACGAAGCCAAGGGCTAGACCGCCCGACGCGCGGACGGTTGCGGGAGGGCCCAAGGGTCCTCCCGCCACCTGCGCACTCGACGAACCGAACCACCCGATCAGGCAGGCACTCGACATGACGTTGCAACGGCTTGACCCGCCGACCCGAACGAACACCGACCTCGATCTCGATGCACCCGGCCGCAGCGTTGCCCGCATCGGCCTTGTGCAGTCGACCACCCCCGATGTGGAGTACGGGGTCATCCCGGTGCCGGTCGTGGTCATCAACGGCGGGGCTGGCCCCACCGTGCTGCTCACCGCCGGCACCCACGGCGATGAGTACGAGGGGCAGATCCTCCTCCAGAATCTCGCACGGTCGCTCACGCCTGACCGTGTCACCGGGCGCATCATCATCATGCCGGCGCTCAACCTGCCTGCGGTGCTCGCAAGCAGTCGCGTATCGCCCCTGGATAACGGCAACCTCAACCGCGCCTACCCCGGCGACCCCGACGGCACTCCGACCTACGCGCTGGCCGATTACCTCACGCGCTACGTACTGCCGCACTGCACCTTCGCCGCCGACCTGCACTCCGGCGGCAAGGCATCGGAGTACGTGCCCTGCGGGTTCATGACCCGCATGCCCCACGGCCGGGACTCAGCAGCCCAGGCGGCGGCCAGGGTTGCCATGGGAATGCCGTACACGCTGGTCTACGACGAGAACACCGAGAATCGCGCGATCGACACGGCGTGCGATCAGGCAGGCGTGATCATGGTGTCGAGTGAGCTTTCCGGCGGGGGCACGGTGAACCTCTACACGCTGCGGGCGGCGCGTGACGGGCTCACCAGGCTGCTCAATCACTGGGGAGTCCTCCGCGGTGTCGATGCACCGGCCACGGCGGGCACGCGGTTCATCGACGTCAACAATGCTCGGTCGTCGGTCATTGCCCCGGGACCGGGCCTGTTCGAGCCAGCGGTCGCGCTCGGCGAGCGGGTTCGCTCGGGCGAGGTCGTGGGGTGGCTGCACTCGGTCGATGACCCCGATATGCCCTCGACCCCCGTCCATGTCGAGATGGGCGGCACCGTCATCACGCGCCGAGTGCCACCGCTCGTCGTTCGGGGCAACTACTTGATGAGCATCGGCCAAGAAGTCGATCAATCCGAATTGTGAGGTAGCAGTGCGAACTCCAGCTCGCTCGCCGCAGGACGAGGCACTGTTCCTCGATGCGGCGCGCCCCTACTGGCACCCGATCGCCCGGTCGGCTGACGTCGCACCGGGGCAGATGGTCGCCGTGACCCTCCTGGACGAGGATCTCGTGCTCTGGCGTGCACCGGACGGCACCCTTGCACTCACCGACGACCTCTGCGCGCATCGAGGCACGATGCTGTCGGCGGGCGGTGTCGTCACGGGTGACGGCTGCATCCGATGTCCGTACCACGCATGGGAGTACGACGGGGCCGGCCAGTGCGTTCGAATCCCGCAGGTTGCCAATCAGGCGCTCGCGGCCAAGGTGCGGATCGCCTCATACCGAGTGGTCGAGCACGGGGCTCTGGTCTGGACCTGCCTCGCAGCTGAGGGCACCGAGCGTCGCGGCATCCCGGCCGTACCGGAGGCCGAGAACTCCGACTGGTGGCTCTACGCCGGCGAGCCCCCGACGTGGCAGTGCCAGGCTCCGCGCATGGTCGAGAACTT
>WLND01000153.1 GCA_009726075.1 Actinomycetota bacterium | reverse complement strand
TCAGCCGTCGTACTCGATGTTCAATCGTTGGATCGAATCGGGGCTTCTCGAGGCTCTCGAGGACGTCGGCGCCGGCTGCATCACCTTCAGCCCCCTGGCCCAGGGGCTGCTGACCAACAGGTACCTCGATGGAATTCCGGGCGATTCACGGGCCGCGGCGGGCAAGAGCCTGTTCGACGCACACCTGTCGGATGAGAACATCGAGCGGGTCAGGGCGCTGGCCGCGATTGCCGAGCGCCGTGGGCAGTCCCTTGCTCAGATGGCAGTCTCATGGACGCTTCGTGATCCCCGGGTGACGACGACCCTGCTCGGCGCGAGCAGCGTTCGCCAACTTGATGAGACCGTCGATGCGGTGAACGCGATCGCCTTCACCGATGACGAGATCGCCCAGATCGATGAGTACGCGGTCGAGGCAGACATCAACCTCTGGGCGGCTCAGTCGCTGATCCCGTAGCCCTAGAGCCGGCGTAGGACGCTCACGACCTTGCCCATGATGGTGGCCTCGTCGCCCAGGATCGGCGCGTAGGCAGGGTTGTGGGGCATGAGCCAGACGTGGCCGTCCCTGCGTTTGAGGGTCTTCACGGTGGCCTCGTCGCCGAGGAGGGCCGCGACGATGTCGCCGCTCTCGGCGTCTGACTGCTGCCTGATGACGACCCAGTCGCCGTCGCAAATGGCGGCATCGACCATCGAGTCCCCCGACACCTTGAGCAGGAACAACTCGCCATCGCCCACGAGTTCGCGGGGGAGTGGGAACACGGCCTCGACCTCCTGCTCGGCAAGGATCGGGCCACCCGCCGCGATGCGTCCGAGAACGGGAACGTAGGCGGCAGTCGGGCGCGCATCGCCGGAGTCGGTTGCATCGACGGCGCGCAGCCCCTGTCGTCGGTCGGCGGTCAGATCGGCGTGAGCATCCACTGCGGGAGCGCTGAGGTCAGCGACGACAAGGGCGCGTGGACGGTTGGGGTCGCGACGCAGGAACCCGAGCTTCACCAGCGTGGTCAGTTGATGCGAGACCGAGCTCGGGGACGTGAGGCCGACCCCCTCGCCGATCTCGCGAACACTCGGCGGATAGCCGCGGCTCGCAACCGTGTCGCGGATGACCTCGAGGATCGCCCGCTGCCGCGGGGTCAGGCCCAGCTCGTCGGCAGGACCGTCGGGCAACTCGGTGATCCGTGCACTCACGATGCATCCAATCCGTCGTATGGCTTGAGCCTGACTGTCAGACCCCCTTGCCAATCTGCTGCCCGTCACCGTAGCGCGGCGACACGCCAAAATCAAACATATGTTCGAAGGTCGTGGCATTTGTCACCGACATCTGCTAGAAACTGGACATGTGTTCGTTCGAACAGGCGTTCGAAGCATGCATATGTGAGCGTGCAGGGTCAGTCCTGCGGCCCGGCGAAGACGACGAAAGGCACGACATGGGATCGGCACAGGCACCTCAGCAGATTCGCCCGGCATCGGGCACGCCATCCAAGGCCCGGGTGTCGGGTGCAGCCGATACTGCGGTGCCCATGCGTACATCGGGCCGGTGCGTCTCCAGCCAACGCTCGACTGCTCAGTACCCAACGAACCGGTACCGGGCGCAGGGGCAGCCCACCCGGCTGGCCCTGCGCATCACCAAGCGCGGGCGGCTTGCGCTCTTCGTCGTCAGCTCGCTCACCATTGTTGTCGCGGTCATTTCGACGGGGCAGCTCGCCGGCGCGAGTGCGGTACCGGCTGCGAACGTTACGGTCCTCGACGCGGTCCAGGTGGTGGTCCAGCCGGGCGACTCCCTGTGGGGGCTCGCCCGTTCGTCGCTTCCGAATGCAGACCCGCGTGAAACCGTACGACGCATTCGCGAGCTCAACGGGCTCAGTGGCTCTGTCATCAATCCGGGCGAAGTGATCTGGCTGCCCACGACGCCGTGAGCGGAGTCCCACATGCAGCCGGACAAAGACCGCACATCAGGCGACTGACCCGATATCCGTGTTGCTTTCGTCTCCGTTCGCAGATAACGTCCTACCCCTAGATGTAGTAGTCACAGCGGTGTGATTCCTCCACAGGTTGTGGTGGATTTGCCCAGAGCGTCTCTGTGGTTAGTGCATTGCGGTTCGAGGGATCGTGCGTTGACGGTGGTGGCCGCTGCGAAGCAGCGTCCTCACCCGGGACTGTCATCGGCTTCGAGCCCCGTGAACGAGAAGCGACGAAGGGAGGGCCGATCGTGCGTTGCCCATTTTGCAGGGAGGACGACTCCCGTGTTGTCGACTCCCGGACGGCCGATGATGGCGCTGCGATCCGGCGGCGGCGTGAGTGCGCCGCATGCGGCCGGCGCTTCACCACGGCCGAGACCTCGGTCATGCTCGTGGCCAAGCGGTCAGGCGTTGTCGAGCCGTTCAGCCGGGCGAAGGTGGCCAGCGGTGTGCGGAAGGCCTGCCAGGGCCGCCCTGTGAGCGACGACGATCTGGCCCTGCTCGCCCAGCGCGTCGAAGACCTGCTGCGTGCCAGTGGCAGCGCAGAAATCCCGGCCATGGAAGTGGGCCTCGCGATTCTTGGGCCCCTACGCCTGCTCGACGAAGTTGCCTACCTGCGGTTCGCTTCGGTGTACCGATCATTCGACACCCTCGATGACTTCGAGGCGGAGATCGCCCTGCTCAGGGCAGAGGGCGATCCGCTCGGCGAGGAGCCCGGTGCCCGGGCTGCCGTCCAGTCTCCATCGCTGCCAGGACGTTCCGGAGCCGCCGTCGCTCAGACGACGGTTCCACAACGGCGCGCCCACTAGGGCACGCACTTCCCACACACTTCCCTGCCCGCTGTCCGCTCGATCAGAAAGGCACCACCGATGTCCGTCACCACGAATGCACCGACGACAGACGCTCAGGCGTTCGTCCACAACACCCTTCATCAGCCGGGCCTCGTGATCGAGCGGCTCTACACCACACCGGGACAGCACCCCTATGACGGCGTGAACTGGGAGCGGCGCGATGTCGTCCAGACGAACTGGAAGAGCGGCGAGGTCGTCTTCGAGCAGCGGGGGGTTGAGTATCCGGACTTCTGGAGTGTCAACGCTTCGACCATTGTCACGACGAAGTATTTCCGGGGCGCGCTTGGCACCGAGCAGCGCGAGTGGAGCCTCAAGCAGCTCATCGATCGCGTCGTGCTGACCTACGTGCGGGCGGGCAAGGTGCACGGATACTTCCGAACTGATGCCGACTCGCAGGTGTTCGAGCACGAGCTCACCTACATGCTGCTTCACCAGGTGTTCAGCTTCAACTCCCCGGTGTGGTTCAACGTGGGCACTACCGCCCCCCAGCAGGTGAGTGCCTGCTTCATCCTGTCGGTCGACGACACGATGGAGTCCATCCTCAACTGGTACCGCGAAGAGGGCTTCATTTTCAAGGGTGGCTCGGGCGCAGGACTGAATCTCTCGCGCATCCGATCGAGCAAGGAGCTGCTCAAGTCCTCTGGTGGGACGGCATCCGGCCCTGTGTCGTTCATGCGCGGAGCCGACGCTTCAGCTGGCACGATCAAGAGCGGTGGTGCCACTCGGCGTGCGGCGAAGATGGTCGTTCTCGACGTCGATCACCCTGACATCGAAGAGTTCATCGAGACGAAGGTGCGCGAGGAGGAGAAGATCCGCGTCCTGCGCGATGCGGGCTTCGATATGGACCTCGGCGGCCGTGACATCTCCTCGGTGCAGTACCAGAACGCGAACAACTCGGTACGGGTCTCCGACCTGTTCATGAATGCCGTCGAGAACGGCGAGCCGTTCGGCCTCACCGCGCGCACCGACGGCCGCGTCATCGAAACGGTCGACGCGAAGCAATTGTTCCGCACCATGAGCGAGGCTGCCTGGGCGTGCGCCGACCCGGGGATCCAGTACGACGACACGATCAACGACTGGCACACGAATCCGGAGACGGGACGAATCAACGCCTCGAACCCCTGCTCGGAGTACATGAGCCTGGACAACTCATCCTGCAATCTCGCATCGCTCAACCTGCTGACATTTCTCAAGGACGACGACACGTTCGATGCCCCGAGATTTGCTCGGGCCGTCGAATTCGTCATCACGGCAATGGACATCTCAATCTGCTTTGCCGACTTCCCGACCGAGGCCATCGGCGACACCACTCGTCGGTACCGGCAGCTCGGCGTCGGCTATGCAAACCTCGGCGCCTTGCTCATGGCGACCGGGTTGCCCTACGACTCCGACGGTGGCCGGGCGTTCGCGGCGTCGATCACGAGCCTCATGACCGGTACTGCCTACAAGCGCAGCGCCGAGCTCGCCGGCATCGTCGGCGCCTATGAGGGCTACTCCCGCAATGAGGAGGGGCACAAGCGCGTCATGCGCAAGCACGCTGCGGCAAACGACAACGTCCGAAACGTGACGAGTCTTGATGGCGACGTGCTGCGGTTGGCCAACAAGGAGTGGGAGGCCTGCTTGAAACTGGGGGAGAAGCACGGGTGGCGCAACGCCCAGGCCTCGGTTCTGGCACCCACCGGAACGATCGGTTTCATGATGGACTGCGACACGACGGGCATCGAGCCTGACTTCTCGCTCGTGAAGTTCAAGAAGTTGGTCGGCGGCGGGTCCATGCAGATCGTGAACCAGACGATTCCGCGGGCCCTTCGACGGATGGGCTACACCGAAGAGACGGTGGAAGCGATCGTCGAATACATCGGTCAGCACGGGCACGTCATCGATGCGCCGGGCCTCAAGCAGGAGCACTATTCGGTGTTCGACACCGCCATGGGCGTGCGGTGCATTTCGCCGCTCGGACACGTGCGCATGATGGCGGCCGTTCAGCCGTTCATCTCGGGTGCCATCTCCAAGACGGTGAACATGCCCGAATCCGCGACCGTTGATGAGGTCGAGGACATCTACTTCCAGGCCTGGAAGCTCGGCGTCAAGGCGCTGGCGATCTACCGCGACAACTGCAAGGTCGGCCAGCCGCTCAGCGATGGCGCCAAGAAGGTTGATGAGATCGTCGAGGCAACTGCCGATGCGATCGCGTCGATCGCGGGCCAGCCGATCCGGCGCAGGCTGCCGAAGTCGCGGCCGAGTCGGACGACCAGCTTCTCGGTGGCTGGGGCCGAGGGCTACATGACAGCAGGCTCATACGACGACGGTGCCCTCGGGGAGTTGTTCCTGAAGCTGGGTAAGCAGGGGTCGACCCTGGCCGGCGTCATGGACGCCTTCTCGATTGCGATCAGCATCGCTCTGCAGTACGGAGTTCCGCTCGAGGCGTTCGTCAGCAAGTTCGTGAACATGCGTTTCGAGCC
>WLND01000152.1 GCA_009726075.1 Actinomycetota bacterium | reverse complement strand
GCATTCAGCACGTCCAAGATCGTGATCGAGACCAGCACGATCGCTGACATCTCCGGGGCCATCGTGGTCAATGTCGCGGACGGCGCCGACCTCACGCTGCTGCTTATTGTCGATGGACCCAAGCAGCACCGGATGATCGCCCACGTGCCCGCCACCATCGGGCGGGATGCTCGATTCACCGCATGCACGGTCGCCCTGGGCGGCCGGGCTGTCCGGCTTCTCCCGTCGGTCCACTACGCAGGACCCGGGGGCAGCGCCGAACTGCTCGGCGTCTTCCTTGCCGACGGAGAGCAGTACTTCGAGCAGCGGATCTTCGTCGAGCACGAGCAGCCGCACTGCACGAGCAACGTCATCTACAAGGGCGCCCTGTCCGGCGCGAACGCGCACACAGTGTGGATCGGCGATGTCCTCGTCCGGAGGGAGGCCATCGGCACCCAGACCTACGAGGTCAACCGCAACCTGCTGCTCTCCGACGGCCCGCGCGCAGACTCCGTCCCGAACCTCGAACTCGAGACGGGCGATGTCGTGAGCGCTGGTCACGCGAGCGCGACGGGGCGGTTCGATGACGAGCAACTGTTCTACCTGCAGTCGAGAGGGATCCCGGCGGATCTCGCACGTCAGCTGGTCGTGCGCGGATTCTTCGCCGATGTCGTCGGTCGACTTGGCTTGCCCGGGTGGCGCGATGACGTGATGCACCGGATCTCAGCGCGTCTTGGCATGGCCGAGGAGGTGGACACCGATGACTGAGTTCGTGCGCGTATGCCTCCTGGGAGAAGTCCCGATGCGGGGTGCCAAGCGGGTCGAGGTCGACGGTGTGCCGATCGCCATCGTCCGCACCGACGAGGGTGTCTTCGCGATCAAGGACGTCTGCTCCCATGCCGACGTGCCGCTGTCCGAGGGCGAGGTCGAGGGCTGCGCCATCGAATGCTGGTTGCACGGTTCGCAGTTCGATCTGCGCACCGGGGCGCCGAGGACGCTGCCGGCCGTCAGCGCTGTTCCGGTCTATGAAGTGCGCGTAGCCGGCGACGCCGACGACGCGTTCATTGAGGTCGCGACCGCGGCCACCGTCGTGACCCCTGCATCCGCAGCACCGTGAACCCAAGTAACTGAAGGGCAATGCAATGAGTGAACTCGTTATCACCGACCTCCACGCGTCCATCGACACCGACACCGGTGAGAAGGAGATCCTGCGGGGGGTGACCTTGACGGTCGACTCCGGCCGCACACACGCGGTCATGGGTCCGAATGGCTCGGGGAAGTCGACCCTCGCCTACGTCATCGCCGGGCATCCGAAGTACACGGTGACCAGCGGCTCGATCACCCTCGATGGTGAGGACGTCCTCGCGATGACCGTCGACGAGCGCGCACGGGCGGGTCTGTTCCTGGCGATGCAGTACCCGGTGGAGGTTCCGGGGGTTTCCGTTTCGAACTTCCTACGCACGTCCGTCACCGCCGTGGCTGGTGAGGCCCCCAAGCTCCGCACCTGGGTCAAGGAGATGAAGACGGCCATGGCCGAGCTTCAGATGGATCCGTCGTTCGCTGAGCGCAGCGTCAATGAGGGATTCTCCGGGGGCGAGAAGAAGCGGCATGAAATCCTGCAGCTCTCGCTCCTCAAGCCCAAGTTCGCCATCCTCGACGAGACTGATTCGGGCCTCGATGTCGATGCGCTTCGCGTGGTGTCGGAGGGCGTGAACCGTTTCCGCGAATCCTCCGGAGCAGGCACGCTCCTCATCACCCACTACACCAGAATCCTTCGCTACATCACCCCCGATGTCGTCCACGTGTTCGTCGATGGTCGCATCGTCGAGAGCGGTGGGGCCGACCTCGCTGATGTGCTCGAGTCCGAGGGCTACGAGCGCTTCATCACCGCCGCGCAACCGGCCTGACGTTCATGGGCGCCCCCTCGATGTCGATCGATGTCGCACGGATCAAGAAGGACTTCCCGATTCTCGGCCGCACCGTGCGGGGCGGCCGAGAACTCGTCTACCTCGACAGTGGCGCCACCTCGCAGAAGCCCTACCAGGTGCTCGATGCCGAACGATCGTTCTACGAGACGAGCAACGCCTCGGTTCACCGTGGCGCGCATGCGCTGGCCGAGGAGGCCACGATCCACTACGAGGACGCGCGTGAGTTGATCGCGGCCTTCATCGGGGCCGCACCCTCGAATATCGTCTTCACCAAGAACGCCACGGAGGCCCTCAACCTCTGTGCCTATGCCTTCAGCAACGCCACGGCCCTGGCTCGGCAGGGCGCGCCCGGACGAGCCATCGATCCCCGATTCGTCCTGAGCCCCGGGGACTCGATTGTCATCTCCGAGATGGAGCACCATGCCAACCTGGTGCCGTGGCAAGAGCTCTGCGCCAAGACGGGGGCCAGCCTGCGCTGGTTCTCGGTCGACGATGACGGCCGCCTCGACCTCTCGAACATCGACGCTCTCATCGACGAGACCACGAAGGTCGTGTCGGTGGTGCACCAGTCGAACATCCTCGGCACGATCAATCCGGTCCGCGAAATCATGGCGCGCGCGCACGCGGTCGGTGCGGTCGGCATCGTCGATGGCTGCCAGTCGGTGCCGCACATGCCGGTGGATATCGCCGATATCGGGGCCGACCTGTTCATGTGGAGCGGCCACAAGATGCTCGGGCCGACGGGTATCGGATGCCTCTACGGCACGACCGAGATCCTCGACGCCATGCCGCCGTTTCTCACGGGCGGTTCCATGATCGAAATGGTGCACCTTGAGGCCAGCACTTTTGCCCCGGTGCCGCAGAAGTTCGAGGCGGGCACCCCAATGGTGGCGCAGGCTGTCGGGCTGGCAGCGGCTGTGCGGTACCTCACTGATCTGGGCATGCCCAACGTTGCAGAGCACGAGCTGGCGCTGGCCGACTACACGATCAAGGCCCTCACGTCGATCCCCGGCGTGCGGATCATCGGCCCCGGTTCAGCGGTGGACCGCGGCAGCGCGATTTCATTCGTCGTTGACGGGCTTCACCCGCACGACGTGGGCCAGGTCCTCGACAATGAGGGCGTGGCGGTTCGTGTCGGGCATCATTGCGCGTGGCCGACCTGCCGGCGATTCGGTGTTCCGGCCACGACCCGAATCTCGCCGTACATCTACAACGACGAGTCCGACATAGATAAGGCCGCAGCCGGAATTGTTGCTGCGCAAGAGTTCTTCGGAGTGGCGAAGTGAATCTCGAGTCGCTCTACCAGGAGATCATCCTCGACCATTACAAGCACCCGCGAGGCCGCGAACTGCTCGCCGCGCCGCTGGGGGCTGCCCACCACGTGAACCCCACGTGCGGCGATGAGCTCACGGTGCAGGTGGCCGTCGATTCCGATGGCCGGCTCATGATCGGCTACGAAGGCCAGGGCTGCTCGATCTCCCAGGCCAGTGCGAGCGTTATGAGCGAACTCGTCACGGGCCTTGCGCCCGGGCAGTCGGAGGTCATCCGCCAGGCGTTTCTCGACATGATGCGCGCGAAGGGAACTGGCGAGCCCGACGAGGACGTGCTCGGCGACGCCGTGGCCTTTGCCGGCGTCGCGAAGTTCCCGGCTCGGGTTAAGTGCGCCCTTCTGGCGTGGATGGCCTTGCAGGATGCAGAGATTCAATCCGGACTCCTCACCCAACAATCGAAGGACGGCGACTCATGAGCATCGCAACCGAAGACCAGATTTTTGAGGCAATGAAGGATGTCGTCGATCCAGAGCTCGGCATCAATGTCGTCGATCTTGGACTCGTCTACGGCGTCAGCGTCGACGATGCGAACATCGCGACGGTCGACATGACGCTCACGTCGGCCGCCTGCCCCCTCACCGATGTCATCGAGGATCAGACACGGGCAGCCCTCACCGAGGTCGTCACCGACTTCCGGATCAACTGGGTATGGATGCCACCGTGGGGCCCGGACAAGATCACCGATGACGGTCGCGACATGCTGCGGGCTCTCGGCTTCAATCTCTGACGGAAATCCTGGTGGCCCACGGGCCGTAGACTGGGGCCATCATGATCTCTGCTTCCGGTGTTGAACTACGTGCCGGAGCCCAACTCCTGCTGTCCGAGGGTTCGTTTCGCGTTGGCAAGGGCGACAGGGTCGGTCTCGTCGGGCGCAACGGCGCAGGCAAGACAACGCTGACGCGGGCGCTGGCCGGCGAGACGATACCGGCGAAGGGCTCCATCACGAGCTCCGGCACGGTCGGCTATCTGCCGCAGGACCCACGGTCGGGCGATCCGGACGAACTCGCTCGCGACCGCATCCTCGGGGCCCGCGGCTTGCAGGATGTCGTGCGCCGCATGCAGGAGACGAGCATGCGGATGGACGAGCCGGACGAAGCCGAGCGCGAGAAGATCATCGCCCGCTACGCGCGCGCCGAGGCAGAATTCGAGGCGCTCGGCGGCTACGCGGTGGAATCGGAGGCGGCAACCATCGCGGCGTCGGTGGGGCTCCCGGATCGGGTGCTGGCACAGCCCCTCGGCACTCTTTCAGGCGGGCAGCGCCGCCGGGTCGAACTCGCCAGAATCCTGTTCAGCGGGGCCGATGTCCTGCTGCTCGATGAGCCGACGAACCACCTCGACGCCGACTCGGTTCGCTGGCTTCGCAAGTTCCTGTCCACCTACGAGGGCGGATTCATCGTCATCAGCCATGACACGGCGCTGCTCGAGGACACCGTGAACAAGGTGTGGCACCTCGACGCGAACCGTCGTGAGATCGACGTCTACGCCATGGGCTGGAAGGCCTACGGCGTGGCGCGCGAAACCGATGAGAAGCGCCGCAAGCGCGAGCGCCGCAATGCCGAGCAGCAGGCCGATGTGCTGAGGGCCCAGGCCGAGAAAATGCGAGCGAAGGCGAGTAAGGCCAAGGCCGCGCAGAACATGCTACGGCGGGCGGATTCGCTGCTGGCCGGGGCCGACGAGGTGCGGGTGTCCGACAAGGTGGCGAAGCTGCGCTTCCCGACCCCCAAGGCATGCGGCAAGGTACCGCTCTCGGCCAGCGGGCTCTCGCGGTCCTACGGATCCCTCGAGGTCTTCACCGATGTCAGCCTGTCGATCGACCGTGGCTCTCGGGTCGTCATCCTCGGTCTCAACGGCGCGGGCAAGACCACGCTGCTGCGTATCCTCGGACAGGTGGATCCGCCGGACAGCGGTGAGATCGAGCCCGGTCACGGTGCCGTGATCGGCTACTACGCGCAGGAGCATGAGACTCTCGACCCGACAGCGACGGTGCTCGAGATGATGCAGCGCAACTCACCCGACCTCGACGACACCCGTCAGCGCACGGT
>WLND01000151.1 GCA_009726075.1 Actinomycetota bacterium | reverse complement strand
ACTGGGCCACTCGCGAGCTCCATGAAGCATCGCGAGTCTTCGATAGGCTGAATTCCGTTGCACGAGAGCGCTTTTGACGATTGCGGAGCCAGCACCGTGGTGACCAGGTCGTCAGTTTCGACTCCGAGGGGCGCTGGAGATCGCTCACCCCAGTGAAGGATCTCGGGAGGTTGACGCAGTCACCGAGTCGCCGTTGTCTCGTGAGCAGGATTCGCAACGAGCAGGACGCCATCGTCGGGACGCCGTGGCCGAGGCCATCGTCCGAGATAGTCCGAGGCAGCATGCGCGTGCTCGAACGGCTCGACCGGGCCGACGCGGGCAACGCCCGCGCGGCGGCGCACTGGCCAGAGCTCCGATGCCGCCGCCTGCGACGGCAAGAGCGACCAGAAGCACGCGATCCGGTGGTTGCTCCGACGCAGATGTCGACCCCCGCCGCATCGGCAGCAGCGAGTCCGACGGCACGCCTCGCTCACCCCGGTGGCGAGCCGCAATGGCCGCGACGTCCGCCCTGCTCGAAGCCTTGTGGCGTAGGCTCAGATTCGTCGGGACGATGACCATCGCCGTCGTCGTCAGGGTTGAGCAGCCCCGGGAGACTGCCCTGATTCGAGGCTGCGCTTGCGATTGCGCCGTCCGGTGATGACTGCTCTAGCCGTCCCGGCGAGCGCGAGGGCAACGATGACGGCCGCCACGAAGAGCACCGCGGCGATGGCCGCCGCGACCCACGGATTGATGATCGCGATGATGACAACGCCGACGATCGCCGTATCCTCCGCGACAGACACCACCACGTTGCTGGCCGGCTCCGGCGAAGTGTTCACGGCCAGGCGTGTCGTCGCCTTCGCGAGATGGGTGATCAGCGCCACCGTCCCTCCGCCGGCCGCGATAACGGCGCCTGGCAGTTCGATGGTCGGCGATGCTATGAGCAGCGCTACGACGCCGCCGGCAATCGGCCGTATCGCAGTGTTGACGACATCCCAGGCGGAGTCCAGCCACATGATCTTGTCCGCGACTGCGTCGACGGCAACGAGGATTGCGAAGACGACGAGGACGTCGACGCGCTCAAATGCCGCCGGGACGTCGAGTGACACGACACGACCGAGGATCCCCATGAGGAAGACGAGCAGGTAGGGGTTGATCCCGCTGGCCCAGGCCGCCGTGAATGCGAGAGGGATTGCCGCTTCCACGATGTCATTGTCCCCGGTTCGCCCGCAGGATCCACCGGCATTCGCCGAGAAGGCGAGCGGAGCGTCGTCCGAGGGGCGGGGTCCAGGCCACGAATGTTGAGAACGGCCCACACTGCCGCACCGAGACGACTGCCGAACTCCGCCGACGCGGCTGTCCTCCGGTCAGCGACCCCCGCCCGACTTCAGGACTCCTTGAAGGTTCTGCTCGGTATCGGCCAAAGTGCCGCTGCCGACCGGAACGGTGATGAGCACCTCGGCCTCGTTGGACGAATTCTCGGGTCCACCAGGGGCGCTGAACCTCACGACGCACCCGCCGCCGGTCACTGGCATGAACAACGAGTTGCCGGAGAGCAGGCAGTTCCCCAGCACCTCGAGGTCGACAGCCGTACCGCTGCCCGTAGACATCACGAGCCTGACCCGCGAACCCGCGGGGTACTTGACGAGACCTCGGTTCTGCCACGGTGCACCGGCAACGCCATCGACGACCGGGGTAACGGAGATCGGGTTGGGCCGACGCTGTGCCAGCACATTGATCTCCTGGTCAACGACATGTGAGAGATCAACCCGCTGAGTATCGGTGCGAACACCGTCGGAGGTGGAACTTCGTCGAGCATCGTCGACACCGGGCTCATGGAAGATCACTTCGACATCGGCGGTGCCCTTGCTCAGCGGCGTCCAAAGGAACTCCACCAGGCCGCCATCCACCGGTTTATCGGGCGAGATCGCTCGTCCATCGACGGTGACGCTGACGGAGCCCTTGCGGTCGCCATCGACGTTGACTGCGACGAAGGTGGGAACACCGACGCGAATCGTCTGCGGCATAAGGAGTTGCACTGGCTTCGGGTCAAGTCCGGCGGTGAAGTAGGCAAGCTCGCTCGTCGAGGCCGCGTAGGCGAATCCCCCTGAAGACGGGGAGGCGGACGGAACGAACGCGGCGGTCACCGCAAAGGTTGCCGTCCCGGGAACCATCCAATCAATCCGCGCGCGAGCCACTGCGCCGGGCGCCGAGCGGACAACCGCCTCGCCGATAACACCGCGGGTCACCTCAGTGAAGACCACCTTTCCTGAGATCTGCTCCCCCGGACGAGCGCTGCGAAGATCACCGGTCTCGATGGTCGCGATGAGCGGAAGTGGTCTCCACCGAGTTGGATTCGTCGGTATGGCCAGCTGAGTGATCGTTGGCATTGCCACGGACGTCGAGGTGACGGACGCAAACCCGGTGGACGCAATCGACCATGTGCCAGCCGCCGAGGGAGTCCACGACACGCGCCCGACCCCGAAGTGATCGAGGTCGACGTTTGCTGTCTGACTCGCCTGGCCGAGGGAGATGCCGAGCGTGACGCTATTCCCGGCCTGGCCGGGAGAGAGTACGTCGATCGACTGCGCGATACCTGCGGTGCCGTTGCCCGTGGCGATGATCCCGTCCTGCAACGGGGCACCGGCCACTTGGCCGGGCGAGACAAGCGCGACTCCACACAGGATGGCGCACGCGGCAGCCGCGATGGGCCACCGGCGCACGGGGCTCAACACGCGCCCAGCGAGCGGGCGATTGCGGCGACGTCCAGCTGGCCAGCCTCGACAACGACAAGGCTCGAGATGGAGAATGCATTGCCATCGCAGTCATATTTGGCCTGGGATGGATCGAACTTCATGCTGTGCACGTGGCGGTCTCCTCGTCGGTTGCCGCGACCGTAGCAGACCCTCAGCGACCTGCGGGTACGGAACTGCGGCCCGTGGCGCCAGCGCAGATGCGTTCAGCATCTGTACCTATTCCTCGCCCCACTTCGCACCTGGGTTCGCTTTGCCGTGCGATGGCCGGCTGGCCCACGACCGTCAGCAAGCAGGACAGCGACGACCAGCGTGCCGAGCACGCCTTCACTCCGGCGACTATGTTCGCTGGGCTCTCGGCCACGAGTACACCGAGTGCGCAGAGACGACCCAGTGGACGAGTGCGTCGCCTGCTCGCAGACAGGTACGCCGAGTGCCCTCCGTCGACGCAATTCGGTCTGCTCCGCGAACACGGTTCGCCAGAGCGTCTGCAGTGAACTTGCCAGCCAGCAGCACGAAGGTCAACACTGAAAGGAGCCAACTGAGTCGCCTGGAGCCGGCTGCCTGCTCGTCTACAACTGGTGACGAAGCGGGCAAGGGAGACGATGCGCACTGCTCTCCACGCAGACGTTCCTGGGGTGTCCACCGTTCAGGCGTCGACCTTCAGCCCACCTACTTGCCACGTTCAGGGGGGTCTACTGAGCCGGCGTGCGAAGCACGCCCTCGCTGCGCGAGTCGACTGTGTGCGCTTCGCTCGCTTCGCCGACCATGTGGACGAGGTGCGCTTTGCCAGCCGTCTGCCCGCCTACTGAGTGCGCTCTGGTCGGCTCTATTCGCCCGCCAATCACCCTGCGTCAGCGAAGCCAACTCGTCATGACGCGGCTAGTCGGCAGCACGAATGGCGACACTGAACGGAGCGCACACGTCCACGTCAGTGCGCTTCGCCCGCACCAGGGAGGGCGCATTTCACAGAGCAGCAAACCCTCCCGGTGAACGTGGAAAGGGCCGATCCCGAGTTGCGAGTGCGGTCTCGACCCTATGTCGACGTTCGCGGGTAAGTATGAAGTGTTGATAAAGCCGTTCAGGCGCTTCGACGGCCAATCGGCATGCGGACGCCGCCCGCGCTCGGACGCCTCGCGGACAGTGATGGCATCACCGACGTTCTTCGCGTCCCGAAAGTGCACCACTCGACTCGACGCGAACTGGGAAGCCAGCACGAAGGTTCACTCTCGACAAGGCGAACTGGTTCGCAACTAGGTGAACTACGTCAATTTGGGAGGAGGCTCACCGATCACCCAAAGTGGGTACAGGTGGTAGCGCGACTCCTTGAAAGTCTTCGGTGAGACGACTCGTCGACGCTCGCCTCTCACGAAATTCCTTGAGGCGCAGCGGAGCTTAGATGTAACAGGTTCAACTCTCTCGTGTTTCCGGGAACCGTTTCGGGTTATCGTTCGTCCAATAGATATCGGGGTGAATCACACACCCATCGTTACAGATAGGGCTGGGCAATGAGAACACGCCTGAAACTGCTGACCATCGGGTTGGTGCTCGTCACCGCATCGGCGGCGGGGTGCTCGTCCACGACAGCGGGATCTGCCGGCGCTGCGCAGGACGATGTCTCATCGTCGGCGCCTGCGTCGGCTGCTACTGACGCTTCGTCTTCGGCCTCCGCTGCGGCGGCGCCCGAGACCGGCGCAGAAGAGCAGGAGATCGGTGCCAATCCTGAACCGGGTGATCTAGGCAAGAAAGTTACGGCCCCACCTTTGATCGCCCCGAGTCAGTCATGCACGACTCCGATTGCCGACAATGCGTGGACGTCGTCACCCTCCCTCGGGCCGAACGGCTCTTCTGCACAGACTTATCCGTATTACATTGAAGTGCCGGTGGGCAGTGCGTGCACGAATTTCGTGTGGATCAGTACCACGGTGAGCCCAGCGAGCGGTGGTGGTACCGCACTCGTTTCGCCGACCGGCAGTTCGCTTCCCAACACGACGTGCTTGCCTGACTGCATGGCCAACCCGATGACCTCCATGAAGATACCTGCGCACAACAACCAAGAGGCCTTCTACTACTCCGGTGGAGTTGGTACGACGGTGTTCCAGATTCAGGATTCGACCGGCACTCTTGGCGGCACCTATACCGTGAATGTCGTCGCCCAATGATCCGTGTGAACGGATCGACTTCCTGAGAAGTTCGCCTCTTTGTCACCTCATGCCTTTCGGCGACTTTGCCGCTCGGGCGTTGCCCAAGCCAGCGAGCCAGCAGTGTGTGAGGCCACAGGGAGCACTAGACCTCAATCCCATACAGCAAGCCGTACCGTGCTGGTGGTTCCCCCTCGCGCATGAGTGCCCGCCAACTTTGAAACATCGGCGGTTCCGGGTGCCACTGCTGCCCCTATGAGATCGGTGGCACCGGGTTCAGGCGCCACCGGGTCGACCACATCGGGCTTCGCGGGGTCTGGATTAATCTCGAAGTCGTCCTGCGTCGCCCCGTCGGTGTTCGAGACGCCGGAATCGGAAGTCCCGCATCCGGTGACGCTCACGGAAACGCCGAGCAGCAGCAAGCCGAGCATGACAGTCGATCATT
>WLND01000150.1 GCA_009726075.1 Actinomycetota bacterium | reverse complement strand
GCGACTGCGGTGTCGAGGGTGCTCCAGTTGAACTGGCCCTTGACCGGCTCGATGGTTGACCAGGTGGTGCGGGTATCCCAGAGGCGGAATGCGCCGACCGGGATGGTCGGCCAGCTGCCGACCTCGGCGTTGTAGACGTGCATGCCGAAGAGCGAAGCGGGAACGACGGAACCCTTGTCGATTCCGGCGGCCGGCTCTGCGGAGGGACGGGCCATTGCGGCCGGTGCAGAGACCACCGAGACAGCAAGGGCTGCGGACATGGCTATGAGTAATGACCTACGTAGTGGGGGCATGACTTCATCTAAACACAAGAGGCAACCGACCGAAAAATCGCTGACCCGGTATTCGGGCTGGCTGCGAAAATCCCGAGCACATCGCGCCGTCTCCGGACACGGCGAGGGGCCGGTGGAAACTCCACCGGCCCCTCGATTCGAGTGGTTGTGTTACGAGGTGGTGACTCCGGGAACCTTGAGCGGCTCCGGGACGTAGAAGCCATCGCCATTGACGGCCGGGCCGCCAAAGCCGATTGCCTTCGCGGCCTTGATCGCCTTGGGGGTCGTGGCATTGGTGAGTGCGTTCAGCGTTGAGACCGACTTCGTCACTGCGCCCCAGTTATCGAGGGAGAACGCGCAGTGGCCGACGCCGGAGATATCGGCCGCAGCCGATGCCGCTGCATCAGGCGACTTGCCGCCGTCCGCGAACTTCGTGTAGCCATCCTCTGGCGGCATCGTGTAGTACTGCGCCACCTTGGCCATCGAGCCGGCCTTCTTCGCACTGGCCATGAGCTTCGCGTAGTAGTCGAAGCTGTTGGCCGGGTTCACGATCGGGTCGTAGCTCGTGGTGAGCAGGACCGTCGGGCTGGTGTACATGCCCTTCGCCGACGGCAGGGCCTGAACAACCTTCACGGCCACCGGGTTGGCCGGGAAGCGCAGCGTCGTGCTGCCCTTCGAGGCGTCCATCGCTGCCAGCATCCCGTTGATGTTGACGGCGCCGGCGTTCAGCGTGTCGCCGAACTCTCCACGCTGCTCCTGTGAGAGCAGGTCTGAGTACTGGACGTTCACGTTGTCGTTGAAGTTCGCCGAATCGGTGGCGGCCATGCCGCTGATCGCGCGAACCCGCTGCTCGAGCTCGTAGCGCCCGAGGATGCCGAGTGCTGCCGCGGCACCGACGTTCTGAAGCATTCCTGCTGCAGTGTTGGCACCTGCGGACGCAGGCGAGTATCCGGCCGAAACCGCGGCAAGGGTGCCGAGGGTGGCGTAGGCCGGATTGACGGTCTGGCCGTCATAGACGGTCGACTTGGTCGGGAGGCCCGCCATGAGGGCACCGAGCATGTTCGCCTGGGCGATCGGGAATCCGAGGGCCGAGTTGACCCCCGTCTTCGCCGGGTATCCGCCGAGGACGGTGAACACGGTGCCGAGGTCGGTGAGGGCCTGCGTGTAGCTCTCGTAGTTCGCGACCCGCAGCGTCGGTGCAATCGTGCTCTTCCACGTGTAGAGCACCGTCATTGCGGACGAGAACGCCTGCTCGGGACCCATGAGCGGTGCGCAGTCCGCGAGGACTCCGGCAACGGTCTTCGGGTTGCGCTCGGCCACGGTCGCGGCAATGAGCCCGCCGAGTGAGGTACCCCAGGTCATGGTCTTCTTGACCCCGGAGATGCCGCCATTTCGGATGTAGCCCATGAGGAGCTCATTGGCCTCGACACCCTCTGCGGTCGCCCAGCCCTGCTTCGCGTAGCCGACGCCTGAGAGGGCGTAGCCCTGCGCAAGCAGGTTGTCGCGAACCGTGGTGGATGGCGCAATATCGGCGAACGGTGCCCCGATGTAGGCGACATCGGTGCCGAACGCCGCGGCGAACGCCGGGACCTTCGTCGCGACGTAGCCGGTCGGGTCATTGAGGCCCAGGGGCACGGCCAACGCGGCCGGAACCGGGGTTCCGACCCGGTACCCGTGGGAGTACACGAGCACGGTGCCATTGAACTTCGTGGGCATCTGGATCTTGAAGGTGGTCGCACCGAGCTTGCCGGTGAGGCTGCCTTCACAGGTTGCGCCGAGCGCGCAGGCATCGGCAGCATTTGCGGCCGGTGCGATCGCCGGGGCTGCTGCGATGAGCAGCCCCGTCGATGCGATTGCCGCGACGAGGCGGCGAACGGTCATTGTCTTCATGGTGTCCTTATCTCCAGTTTCTGGCTACGGAAGCAGCTTGGACGTGGGGGCGGGGGCGGTGTACGTGCTCTGCTTGGCTCCACCGGTCGTCGAGCTCGTCGCAGTGATGATGTAGCTCGTCTTGCGCTCGAGCTGACCGGTTGCGTTGTACTGGCCCATCCAGTACCCGGTGAGGCCCTGATGGCTCTTCGCATTGATGACCATCGGCACGACTGCGGCTGAACGGAAGGTGTTCGCCTTGGTCTGGAGCGCATTGATGAGCCCGGCCCGGGTCAGGTCAGGGCCAGCCGCCTTGAGTGCCTGCGCGAACACGTACGCCGTGTTGATGCCGTAGTACGTGTAGAAGTTCCAGGGCAGGCCGCTCTTGGTGGCGATGACCTTCATCTGGCTGACGTACGCGTTGCCCTCGTCCTGGATCGGCACGATGAAGCTCGGCGAGTAGATGCCGTTGAGGAGCACGTTGGTCGCTGCGCCGAGCGAGCCGGCGAGCACCGACGGATCGGAGCCGACCGAGGTGATCATCCAGGTCGGCTTGAAGCCAACCTTGGCTGCAGTACCGAGCAGCTGCGCGGTGGCCGAGGTGACACCGAAGAAGACGACGAGGTCGCATCCGGCTGCCTTCATCTTGCTCACCTGTGCGGTGAACGGCGCGACCTGCTGGCCGGAGGAGTACGAGGTGTTCGTCGCGAAGGTGAGGCCTGCGGCTGCGAAGCCCGCCATGGCGTTATCGCCGAACTCGCCGTCCTGGTAGAACAGGCACTTGGTCTTGGCGTTCAGTGCGGCGTCGCCCTTGATGTAGAACGCCATCGACTTTGCCTCGACCGTGTACGACGGGAAGTACGGGAAGGTCGTGGGGTAGCGACTCGCGTTGTCGAAGCCCGAGAAGCCGGTGTTGACGAAGACGTCGGGGATGCCGCGGCGGTTGAGGTCGGCGACGACGGCCGAGTGGCTCGGGGTACCGAGAGCACCGAACATCGCGAAGATCTTGTCGCGCAGGATCAGTTGGCTGGTGACCTTCTTGGTCAGAGCCGGGTTGTATGCATCGTCAGCGACGACGTACTTGATCTTGCGACCATTGATGCCGCCGTTAGCGTTGACGTAGTCGAAATACGCCTGAGCGGCAGGGGCAACGAACTTGTAGCCGGGCGAGGCGGGTCCGGTCAGCGGTGTCGTCGTACCAATGACGATCTCGCTCTTGGATACCCCCGGATCGACGGACGGGGCGACTGCCCCTGCTGGTGCGGCAGTGGCCAGGGCCAGTGCGGCGACCACAGCCGCGGTTACCAACCGGGTTGTGTGAGCTGTTTTCACGGACATTCCTCCCAAGAAGTTCGCGCCTGGCGGCGCGCGTGCGCTGGAGTGCTTGACGTGGAGCCTTGTTCCCTTGAGTTTCGGCCTTCGTACATCCGGTGGTTACCTGCAGGTAACATCCAGTGCTCGCGAGGCTAGCCCCCCGGCAGAGGGCGTGCAACGGGATTCCTCAAACTGCCTTGGGAGCCCGTCGAGTGAGACGGGCAAAGCCCTTTTGCAGGCTGCCGACGATGCCGCCTGGCGCGAGCAGCACGACCAGGACCACGAGAAGCCCGTAGATCAGGTTCGGCGCATTGTTGGTGATCTGGTCGTCCCAGCCGCCGCGTTCAGACAGGCTGAGGACGAACTCCGGCAGCCAGACAAGGAGCAGGCCGCCGATGATGGCGCCCAGGAGCGAGGACCGTCCGCCGAGGACCACGCCGACGAGAAGCGATAGTGATAGACCAAGGCCGAACGCCCCGGGCCCGACGTATTCGAGGATCTGCGCGAACACGGCTCCGGCCAGCGCCGCGAACAGGCTGCTCACGGCGAAGGCGGAGATCTTGGCCTTCGCGGGCGAGATCCCGGCCACGGCCGCAGCCACCGAGTCGTCGCGCACGGCCCGCCACACGCGTCCCTGCCTGCCGCGCACGAGGTTGAGGGCGATGAAGGCCACGAGGCAGGCGACGGTGATGGCAAGGCCCGCCTGCCAGCGTTCGATGATGAAGGTGTCGTCAAGCATGCTCCCGAGGCCTGCGACGTCGGTCGCATCGACGGTGGACGCCACTGAGTCGGCCGATGGCATGACACTCGCGTCCGCCGACGGGAAGTTGTCCATCGTCAGCATGTCCTCGGGAGCAACTGAGGCGTCCGCCGACGGGAAGTTGTCCATCGTCAGCATGTCCTCCGGGGCGACAGACGCCTCAGGCGACGGAACCGCCGAAAGTGCGTCGGCCGCGCCGGTGTCGATCGGAGCGTCGACGAACGACTCGGTTGGCGCTGCATAGCCCCCATCGGGATACGGCACCGTGATCATGAGCCCGCTCTCGCCGCCGAGCAGCTCCGGAAAGCGGTTCGCGATAGCTGGCACGCCCACCGCTAGCCCCAGGGTCAGGCCCGCGAGGTACGGGCCGCGCAGCCGAGCCGCGATCCCGCCGACGAGCAGGCCGACCACGATGCCGCCAACCGCGGCAAAACCCATCGACCAAAGCCCGTTCCAGGGCAGGCCCAGGATCGGGACCGTCTGCCAGTTCAAGGACGTCACGGCGAACACGTAGCCACCAACGGCCATGAGCGCGCCGTTTCCCAGCGACACCTGGCCGGAGAGGCCGACGAGGATCACCATGCCGAACATGGCCGTGGCGAACATGGCCACGAGTGAGATGTAGTAGTTGAAGAGCGGGTCGACGGCATTGTTCAGGCGCATCACGGCAAGCCAGATGACGAAGATGAACAGAGCGTGGGTGACGAGGCGGGAGCCGGGGAGTCGGAGCAGGTTCGCCATGTCGCTAGACCGCCCTTGCCTTGTGGTGCCCGAACACTCCGTCGGGCTTGAGGATCAACGAGAGTGCAAGCAGCACCAGGGCGACCACGGGAGCGTTGCCCGAGTCGCTCAAGCCGGAGACAAGCGAAACCACCAGGCCGGCGAACACGCCGAGTGCCACGGCCCCGACCAGGCTGTCGAGGCCGCCGATGACGGCCGCCGTGAAGGCAAAGACGAGCAGGATGTCGAAGGTCGTCGGTGACACGGTCGAGCTCGGCGCAACGAGGACGCCCGCGCAGGCGCCGACCACGCCGGCAAGGCCCCAGCCGAAGGCAAGCACGCGGCTCACCCGGACCCCCGAGAGGCGGGCAACCTCGGGATTGAAGGCCGATG
>WLND01000015.1 GCA_009726075.1 Actinomycetota bacterium | reverse complement strand
CGATGTACGGGGCCACACCCTTGCGGCGCGGGGTTGGACCCAGGAGGGAGGGGACCTCTGGGAGACCCTGGGTCGCCTCGACGCCGCCGGCTGCGTCCGCTATGTCGTCACCGATGTCGCCAAGGACGGCACCATGCACGGACCGAACTTCCACCTCCTCAAGGAGGTGTGCGCGGCGACCAGTCGGCCGGTGATCGCATCCGGGGGGATTGCCAGGCTCGAGGATCTCCATAAGCTCGCCGAGATGGTGCCCCACGGCATCGAGGGGGCCATCGTGGGTCGTGCCCTCTACGACGGTGCCTTCACCCTCTCGGAGGCGCTCACCGCGGTCGAGCCGCGGTTCGATCCCTACCAGTGGGGCCCGCCGCAGCCGTGAGCCTGGCCATCAGGGTGATCCCGTGCCTCGACGTCGATGCCGGCCGAGTGGTCAAGGGCGTGAACTTCACCGACCTGCGCGATGCTGGCGATCCGGTCGAGCTTGCCGCGAAGTACGACCGCGAAGGAGCCGATGAGCTCGTTTTCCTTGACATCACCGCGTCGAGCTCGGATCGCTCCACAATGCTCGAGGTCGTGCGACGCACCGCCGAGTCGGTGTTCATCCCGCTCACGGTGGGAGGGGGCGTGCGCGAGGTCGGCGACTTCGACCGGCTCCTGCGCGCGGGGGCCGACAAGGTGAGCCTCAATACCGCTGCGATCGCGAATCCCGGGCTGCTCAGCGAGGCGGCTCAGCGCTTCGGGTCGCAGTGCGTCGTGGTGTCGATCGATGCCCGGCGGTGTCGCGAGGTCGGGTCGACGTCGAGCGGGTTCGAGGTGACCACCCACGGTGGCCGTCAGAGCGCCGGTCTTGACGCCGTCGAGTGGGCGGTGGAGGCGACGAGGCTTGGGGCCGGCGAGATCCTGCTCAATTCAATGGACGCTGACGGTACGAAATCCGGATACGATCTCGAGCTCATCGCGCTCGTCCGGAGTCGGGTGAGCGTGCCACTCATTGCCAGTGGCGGAGCGGGCGGGGCCGCCGACTTCGTGCCGGCGGTCGAGGCGGGCGCCGACGCGGTGCTGGCGGCGAGCGTGTTCCACTTCGGGCAGTTGACGATCGATCAGGTCAAGGGGGCACTTGAGGCCGCTGATCTGCCCGTACGGCATCGGGCCAAGACCCGGGGAGAATAGGACCCATGCCGCCTTCGTCCGTCGAGCAACTCTGGGCCCGAGTCCGATTCAATGAACAGGGCCTGGTGCCGGCCATCGCCCAGCAGCACGGGAGCGGCGAGGTCCTCATGATGGCGTGGATGAACCACGAGGCGCTCGAGCGAACCCTGGCAACGGGCGAGGCCACCTACTTCTCGCGCAGCCGGGCGGCGCTGTGGGTCAAGGGCGAAACCTCAGGCCATCGTCAACGGGTGAGGTCGATCAGCGCCGACTGCGATGGAGACACGCTGCTCGTCGTCGTCGAGCAGGTCGGGGCTGCCTGCCACACCGGGGCACGCACCTGCTTCGACGAGGTGAGCGTTCGGCTTCCGGCGGTGCCCGCCGCTGCAGGCGGAGCTCCTGGGAGCGACTCGTGACCTCGATCCCGGTCGGCGTAGTGACGCCAAGCCTTCCTGAATTTCGGACCCTGGCCCAGGACCGGCGCGTCATCCCGGTGGTCCGGCGCCTGCTCGTCGACGGCGACACCGCGGTGGGGCTCTTTCGAGCGCTCTGCGCCGATCGCGCGGGCACCTTCCTGCTGGAGTCGGCAGAGCAGGGCCGCACCTGGTCGCGCTACTCGTTCATCGGCGTCCGCTGCGCGGCGATGCTGACCGACCGCCATGGGGTGGCCGCGTGGCTTGGGCGAGCACCGAGAAACCTGCCGATGTCCGGTGAGGTGCTCGATGTCCTGCGCGACACCATCGCAGCCCTCCACACCGCGCCCATCGACGGCTTGCCGCCCCTGACCGGGGGCATGGTCGGCTACGTGGCCTATGACGCAGTGCGCCATTGGGAGCGCGTCCCGGATGCGAACCCCGACGTCCTCTCGGTGCCGGATACGACCTTTCTCCTCGCGACGGACCTCGCCGTCCTCGACCATGCCGACGGTTCCGTGCTCCTCATCGCGAATGCGATCAACTACGACGACACCGACGAGCATGTCGACGAGGCCTGGGCTGATGCGGTCGCGCGCCTCGACCGGATGCAGCGCGATCTCGGGGCGAGCGCAGCCCAGCCCGTATCCGCCTTCGATCTCAACGCGGTTGCCGAGATTCATGAGTGGACGTCGCAGGCCGACTACCTGGCGGCAGTCGCACGGGCCAAGGAGTACATCCGAAGCGGTGATGCGTTCCAGGTCGTCCTCTCCCAGCGATTCACGACCCCATGCTCCGCCTCGGGGCTGGACGTCTACCGCATCCTGCGCACGACGAACCCGAGTCCGTATATGTACCTCCTGCGCATGCCGGTTGACGATGGCCAGGAGCCGAACGACGCACTGGGGCAGCTGTCCGAGCAGACGTCGTTCGAGATCGTCGGGTCGTCGCCGGAGGCCCTGGTGACCGTGACGGGCGGCCACTGCGTCGTCCACCCAATCGCCGGAACCCGACCACGTGGCACCACCCCCGCCCTCGATACCGAGCTCGCGGACGAGCTGCTCGCGGATGCCAAGGAGCGGGCCGAGCACCTCATGCTCGTCGACCTTGCGCGCAACGACCTCGGCCGGGTCAGCGCCCCGGGGTCAGTCAACG
The DNA here is from genome assembly GCA_009726075.1 of Actinomycetota bacterium. Classification (GTDB taxonomy): domain Bacteria; phylum Actinomycetota; class Actinomycetes; order S36-B12; family S36-B12; genus WLND01. Next base: position 9,179 of record WLND01000015.1, on the reverse strand, counting down.
TGGTCGAGTTCATGCAGGTCGAGCGCTACTCGCATGTCATGCACCTCGTCTCGACCGTGACCGGTGACCTTTCCGATGGAACGGGCGCCTACGACGCTCTCGCCGCGACATTTCCCGCCGGCACCCTGAGCGGCGCCCCGAAACCGCGAGCCATGGAGATCATCGACGAGCTCGAGCCGAGCAGGCGGGGACTGTACGGCGGCTGCGTTGGCTACCTGGATTTTGCAGGAAACATCGACACCGCGATCGCCATCAGGACTGCCGTGATCAAGGACGGCATCGCCCACGTGCAGGCCGGCGCGGGCATCGTCGCCGACTCGGTGCCCGAGGCCGAGGCCGCTGAGTGCCGCAACAAGGCGGCTGCCGTGCTTCGCGCCGTCGCGGTCGCGCAGACCCTGACCCAGGTGCCGGAACAGTGAAGGCAACGCTGGCCGCCCTCGGCTGCGGGGCAATCCTGGTGATCGTGTCCTGCTCGATGGCCTGGACCACGTCCACGGCCCCCCTGCTCGAAGGCGTCGGTGGCCCCTCCTCCGAGGTCTCGGTCACCGGTGCGCAGCTGGTGCCTGCCGCGAATGCGGCTGGATGGGTGGCACTGGCCGGGATCCTCGCCGTGATCGCAACACGCTCGTGGGGGAGGACCGCCGTTGGCGTGATCCTGGTGCTGGCCGGTGTCGTCATCGTGGTGAGCACCATCGGGGCGCGAGGCTCGACGATCTGGTGGTGCGCCGCCGCCTTCGGGGGAGCCCTCACGTGCGGGTCCGGCGTGGTGGTCGCCTGGCGCGGCCGCGCGTGGCCGGGCCTGAGCCGCCGATATGAAGCGCCCGGATCGGATTCGGCCGCGCCGTCGCGCGCGCGATCCCCCTGGGATGCGATCGACCATGGTCACGACCCGACTACCGACGACGAACCTGCTTAGATGTCCCCATGAACGAGGTAACCGGCACGGCCCCGACCCGCACCGTCCACCACGGCAACACGCCGGCCGCCTGGACAACCGTCGTGCTTGTCACGCTGGCCTTCACGGTCGGCACCCTTGCGGTCATGCTTGCCAACTGGATCATGTTTGCGGGGGGTGTTGTCCTGCTCGTGGTCGCCGGCATCGTCGGCAAGGCCATGCAGATGCTCGGCCTCGGAGCCGTTCCGCGACGCTGAACCGACCCGATTCCCGGCGGTTTACATGGTTCGCATGCAATCCTGACCGACTCAGCACCGAGTTGGCTGCTCATGGCCTTGAGTTCATGACACGCTGTGCAGGTGATCAACTCGACCCCTCGTCCTGACGCCCCCCGCGCCGAAACCCTCAAGGGTCTCGTTCTCGTCATCGAGGATGAGCGCGCGATCTCGGACCTCCTGCGCATGTACCTGTCGCGCGAGGGGTTCGGCGTCCATGTGGCCTCGGATGGCGTGACCGGCCTGTCATTCGCCCGCACGCTGCACCCCGTTGCCATCATCCTCGATGTGGGCCTGCCCGGCATCGACGGAACCGAGGTCTGCCGGCAGCTTCGGGCCGAGGGCGACTGGACCCCGATCCTGTTCTGCACCGCCCGCGACGACGAAGTCGATCGGGTGCTCGGGCTCGAACTCGGTGCCGACGACTACATCACCAAGCCATTCAGCCCGCGCGAGGTTGTCGCCCGCGTGAAGTCGGTCGTCCGCCGCTCGATGCGCGCCGCTGCATCCGAGGGGCCGATCACGATGGGCAAGGTCGAACTCGATCCCGTCACCAGGCGGGTCACCGCAGACTCCGTCCCGGTGGCGCTCACCGCGACCGAGTTCGACCTGCTGGCCCACCTGATGGCCAATCCGAGCCGGGTCTTCAGCCGTGAGCAACTGCTCTCCGAGGTGTGGGGCTACGCCGCGGTCGTGGGCACCCGCACGGTCGACGTCCATGTCGCGCAGGTGCGGTCAAAGCTCGCTGACTGCGATGTCATCCGCACGGTCCGTGGTGTCGGCTACGCAGCAGAGCCGCCGAGATGATGGAGGAAGACGTGGTCACGACCCGCCGTCGCACGAGCCTGGCCACGCGAACCGTCCTGATGACCAGTGCCGTGGCGGCCATCGTGGTCCTGGTTGCGGGGCTCGTCTCCTACCCGCTGGTCCGTGCGTCCGCCCTCACCCAGACGCAGGGACCCCTCGCCCGGCTCGCCGATCTCACGACCGCAGCCCTCGACCGGGGTCCGCAGATCGAGCAGGGCCCGAAGATTGTCCGCGGTTCGCAGACGAATGGCGCATCGCAGGATCGGCGGCGCAATGAACTGCTGCCACGCTCGCTCAGCGAGACGTTGCGCGTGGAGAAGGTGAGCGGCTACTACGTCGAGCCGGGCGCGGTCCTGCCCCCGGGAATGACCGATGGCCAGGTCGCGGACCTCATCGCGAAGCAGACCCTCTCCACCGAGGCCCCCACGCCCCAGGGCGATGTGCTGATCGAGGGCCGCGTGCTGGCCAACGGCGGTGCCGTCGTGCTGCAGCAACCCACCACCGTGGTCGGGGGCTCGGCTCTGGCCGTCATCCTGCGACTGTCAGCGGCCCTTGTCGTCGGGCTGCTGATAGCCATCCCGATGGGGTACCTCGTGGCGCGTCGGATGACGCGACCCCTGCGCGCGGCTCGTGATGCTGCGAACATCATGGCGACCGGGTCCAGGGATGTGTGGCTCAAGCCCGCGGGGCCGAGCGAGATCGCCGACATCGCGGTGTCGCTGAACTACCTGAACTCCGCCCTCAACATCTCCGAGGGTCGCCAGCGTGAGTTCCTCATGTCGGTCTCCCACGAATTCAGGACGCCGCTCACTGCGGTGAAGGGCTACGCCGAGGCGTTGGCCGACGGGGTCGTGGCAGATGGCGATGTGGCCCGAACTGGCTCGACCATGGGGGCTGAGGCACAACGGCTCGACCGACTGGTGAGCGACCTGCTCGACCTGGCGCGACTGGGAGCCGTGAGCTTCCGCATGAATCCGGTCGACACCGACCTCGCCCTGATCGGCGAGGAGGCGTCCGAGGTGTGGATGGATCGGTGCTCGCGGGTCGGCGTCACCTTCGTCCCTGACATGCCCTCATTTCCGATCGCGGTGACAACCGACCCGATGCGCGTCCGCCAGATCATCGACAACCTCCTTGAGAACGCACTCCGCGTGTCGCCGAGCGGGTCCACGATCGTGCTCTCCCTTCGTGCGGAGGGCGACTGGGCGGTGGTCGAGGTGCGCGACTCGGGCCCCGGCCTGACCGACGACGACATGGGCGTGGCCTTCGAGCCGGGGGTGCTGCACGAGCGCTACCGCGGCGTGCGGCCCGTTGGTACCGGGCTCGGGCTCGCCCTCGTCGGGCGACTCGCGGCGGGGCTCGGCGGTTTCGCTCAGGTCGGGGCTGCTGCTGAGGGCGGTGCCCGGTTCACGGTTCGCCTGCCGGCTTGAGGCCAAGACCCTGGCTTGGGCAGCCGGCCGACGTAGGGTGAGCGCATGACGACGCATGCGCCGATCGCCATCCATGACGATGATGTGCTTGAGCAGGCAATCGTCGATCACCGCAGCCTGGGCCGAAGGCTGCTGGCTCCGATGCTCGTGGCGCTGGGTGCTGCGGGCACGTGCGCGCTCGTCTATGCGGTCGACCCCAACGAACCGGGCCATTACCCGTTATGCCCGACGCGAGCCCTGTTCGGCATCGACTGCCCGGGCTGCGGCCTCATGCGCGGGACTCACGACCTGCTCCACGGAAATGTGGCCGGGGCCATCGATCACAACGTGCTCCTCATCGCGGCCGTGCCGCTCGTCGTCGTGCTCTGGGGCCGCTGGCTCAATCGAGCTCGCACCGGCATCAGGCCAGAAGTCACCCGTCGTCAATTCCGGCTTCGGCACCGAATCCTCATCATCTCGCTCATCGCGATGCTCGCCTTCGGGGTCGTCCGCAACTTCGTTCCGTATCTCGGTTCGGGTACCTCCGGCCCGTGACGGGGCACCGCGCGCGTGGTCGGCAGGACGTGGTTACCCTTGCAGCGTGAGCGTGCTGGACGACATTCTGACCGGAGTACGCGAGGACGTCGCTGAGCGTATGGCGACCGTGCCGCTCGAGGCCCTGAAGCAGCAGGCCGAGCAGGTGAGGCCAGCCCGCGACATGGTGGGCATCCTCAAGGGCGATGGCGTGAGCGTCATCGCCGAAGTGAAGCGATCGAGCCCGAGCCGGGGTGTGCTCGCCTCGATCGGCGACCCGGCCGCCCTGGCGCTCGACTACGAGGCGGGCGGTGCGCACTGCATCAGCGTCCTCACCGAAGGCCGCCGATTCGGGGGAAGTCTGGACGACCTTGCGGCAGTGCGGGCGGCGGTTGACATACCGGTGCTGCGCAAGGACTTCGTCGTGACCAGCTATCAACTCTGGGAGGCGAAGGCCTACGGCGCCGACATGGTGCTGCTCATCGTTGCCGCGCTCGAGCAGGCGGCGCTGGTCAGCCTGATCGAGCGCACGGCGAGCATCGGCATGGCCGCGCTCGTCGAGGTGCACGATGCAGGCGAGGTCGCGCGGGCCCTTGACGCGGGCGCGGTCATCATCGGCGTCAATGCCCGCGATCTGTGAACCCTCGAAGTAGACCGCACGCAGTTCAACCGGGTGGCTCCGCTGATTCCCGACTCGTGCGTGCGAATCGCCGAATCCGGCGTCCGCGACACCCATGACCTCATCGGCTATGCCGAGCACGGCGCCGATGCCGTCCTCGTCGGCGAGAGCCTCGTCACGACGAAGGACCCGCGCACGGCGGTTCATGACCTCGTGACCGCTGGCGCCCACCCTGCTCTACGACACGGACGGAGCTGACCATGGCGGTAATGCAGGAGCACGAGGTCGTAGCGGGCCACTACGGCCCTTACGGCGGACGATTCGTGCCCGAGGCCCTGACCGCGGCCCTCGACCAGCTCGATCGCGAGTTTCGCTCTGCGATCGCCGACCCGGTGTTCATGGCGCGCCTTCATGAACTCGAGCGCACCTACACCGGCCGGCCAAACCCCCTGACCCCTGCGCGGCGATTCGCCGAGCACTGTGGCGGCGCGACGGTCTACCTCAAGCGCGAGGACCTCAACCACACCGGTTCCCACAAGATCAATAACGTGCTTGGGCAGGCCCTCCTGGCCGAGCGTATGGGCAAGACCCGCCTCATTGCCGAGACCGGTGCGGGTCAGCACGGGGTTGCGACCGCAACCGCCGCGGCGCTGCTCGGGCTCGAGTGCGTGGTCTACATGGGTGAGGAGGACACCAGGCGTCAGGCGCTGAATGTCGCGCGCATGAAGCTCCTCGGTGCCGAGGTCGTCCCGGTGACCACGGGGAGCATGACCCTCAAGGACGCCATCAACGAGGCCATGCGTGACTGGGTGAGCAGCGTCGACCAGACCCACTACGTGCTGGGCACTGTCACCGGGCCCGCACCGTTCCCTGAGGTCGTCCGCACCTTCCATCAGGTCATCGGCCGCGAGGCCCGCGCCCAGATCCTCGAGGCGGAAGGCCGCCTGCCCGACGCCGTGGTCGCCTGCGTCGGCGGCGGATCGAACGCCATGGGCCTGTTCAGCGGATTCATCGATGATGCGTCGGTGCAACTGCGCGGCTACGAGGCAGGGGGGTCCGGCGTCGAAACGGGCAAGCACGCTGCGAGGTTCGCGGCCGGAAGCCCTGGCGTGCTCCACGGGGCCCGCACCTACGTCATGCAGGACCAGTGGGGCCAGACGGTGCCGTCGCACTCCATCAGCGCCGGACTCGACTACCCCGGCGTCGGCCCGGAGCACGCCTGGCTCCACGACACCGGCCGGGCGACCTACGCGCCGATCAACGATGACGAGGCAATGGAGGCCTTCCGGGTGCTCTGCCGCACCGAGGGCATCATCCCGGCCATCGAGACCGCCCACGCCCTGGCCGGCGCCATGCGCCTAGGGCGCGAGCTCGGTCCGGATGCGATCATCATCGTGAACCTCTCGGGTCGTGGAGACAAGGACGTCGCCACTGCCGCTCGCTGGTTTGGCATCGATCTTGGCGGCGCCGCCGGTTCGGCCCTCGAGATCGAAATGGCGGAGGGACGTTGAGCCGTCGACTCGCCGATGTGTTCGTCGACGCCAGGGCAGAGAACCGGGCCGCGCTCATCGGCTACCTGCCGGCCGGATTCCCGACCGCGGATGACTGCGTGGCCCTGATCAACGCGATGGTGGCCGCTGGCGTTGACGTGATCGAAGTCGGGCTGCCGTACTCGGATCCGCTCATGGACGGGCCGGTCATCCAGGCAGCAGTCGAGCGGGCCCTCCTGGCCGGCACGACCACCGATGTTGTGCTCGATACCGTCCGCCGGGTCACCGAGGCAGGTGCGGTTGCCGTCGTGATGTCGTATTGGAACCCAATCGAGCAGTACGGCGTCGAAGAGTTTGCAGCCGGTTTGGCTCAGGCAGGAGGCGTTGGCGTGATCACCCCCGATTTGACCCCGGAGGAAGCCGGCCCCTGGATCGCGGCGACCGACCGTCACGGTATCGACCGGATCTTCCTGGTGGCACCGTCCTCGACGGAGGAGCGCATTGCCACGGTGGCTTCGGTCACGTCAGGCTTCGTGTACGCGGCCTCGACCATGGGCGTGACCGGAGCCCGCACGACCGTGAGCTCAGGCGCCGGCGACCTCGTGGCCAGAAGCCGTCCGCTGACCCAACTGCCGATCGCCGTCGGGCTCGGCGTCTCGACCGGGGAGCAGGCGGCGCAGGTCGCGCAGTACGCGGACGGTGTCATCGTCGGCTCGGCCTTCATCCGGCGCGTCCTCGATGCACCCGACGCCGATGCGGCGATCGAGGCGGTCTCGGGCCTCGCCCGGGAAATGGCAGCGGGGGTCCGCGCATGAGCCTCCGCGGTGCCGTCCTCGGCAATCCCTGGGTCGGGCTGGCCATTCGGGTCATCCTGGCCGCCGTGCTCATCTACGCCGGGGTCATCAAGATCTTCGAACCCGATGGGGCCCGGAACGCGATCCTCGCGTATCGCCTCTTCGATGCCGACGTTGCGACCGTCATCGGCTGGGCCCTTCCGATCGGCGAGATCGTCATCGGACTCCTGCTGCTCATCGGAATCTTCGTCCGCTGGGCGGGGCTGGCAACGGCGCTGCTGATGACCGCATTCATCTTCGGTATCGCAAGCGTCTGGATTCGTGGGTACAACATTGACTGCGGATGCTTCGGCGGCGGTGGCGACATCACCGGCGAGGGCAAGACCTGGCGCTACCTGAGCGAGATTCTTCGCGATCTCCTGTTCGTCGGCATGGGAGTGTGGCTGACGGCCTGGCCCGTGACAGCCTTGGGCCTCGAGCGCAATTCCATGCTCGTGACCTATGGTGCAACCCCTGACACCGAACTGCCGGCCGACCAAACGAAGGCCTGACGTTCACCCGCACGACCGCCCGCTGACCCGACACGCACGTGACATGAACCAAGGAGACCCTGACGATGGCTGACAACGGAAACAACCGCCGCGAAAAGGCAGCAGCGGCACGCGACGCGTCGAACGCGGGCGAGAAGCGCCGTGAGCGGACTGTCCGCATCGTCGGGGGCCTGACCGTCCTCGTGGTCGTCATCGGCATCATCGGCATCGCGGTCTTTGCGCGCTCCAGCGACACCGGGCCGGCAGTAGTGACCGCGACCGCTGACCCGTCCGCCCCGGTTCCGGCCGGAGTCCTTCCTGCGGGCGATGCGCATGAGTACGGAGTCGTGTTCGGAACGGCCCCTGCGGGCGCTCCGGTCCTTGAAATCTGGGAGGACTTCCAGTGCCCGTCGTGCGCGGCTCTGGAAAAGGCCAACGGTGCAGGCATCGCGAAGCTCGCGCAGGATGGCAAGGTGTCGCTCATCTGGCGGCCGACCACGTTCCTGGACAAGAACCTCGGCAATGACTCGTCAGTGCGGGCAGTCGCCGCATGGGGCTGCGCCGTGGATGCCGGCAAGACGCTCGAGTTTCACGACGTGATCTACGCCAACCAGCCTGCAAATGAGGGCGACGGCTACACGGAGGACCAACTGATCAGCTTTGGCGAGCAGGCCGGCATTACCGGCGATGCGGCCGCGACGTTCGCGACCTGCGTCAAGGACGGCACGTACCTGAGCTGGGCTGCGAACAGCACGCAGGTCTTCTACGACGATGGCATCCCGGGAACCCCGCTGGGCAAGCTGGACGGCACCGAGGTTGCAACCGAGGTGCTGGCCGACCCGGCCGCGCTCGAGAAGGCTGTCGCTGACGCGGCGGCCGCCAAGTAGGGCTCGTGTTCCCGGCCTCCCTGCCCAGCCCATCCCAGGGAGTATGGCTCCTGGGCCCCTTGCCGATTCGGGCATATGCGCTGTGCATCGTGGCCGGCATCGTTCTGGCCGTGTGGCTCGGGAACAAGCGCTATGTGGCCCGTGGAGGGTCGCCGAGCACGATCACTGATATCGCGATCTGGGCAGTGCCGTTCGGCATCGTGGGCGGTCGGCTCTACCACGTGATCACAGACTCGCAGCTGTACTTCGGCGACCATGGGGCAGGCTTCGTCGCAGCGCTGCGAATCTGGGATGGCGGGCTCGGTATCTGGGGCGCCGTGACGCTGGGCGCTGTCGGGGCCTGGATCGGGGCCAAACGCGCGGGGGTTCCCCTGCCGCCTGTGGGCGATGCGATCGCCCCTGGCATCGCGCTGGCCCAGGCGATCGGTCGATGGGGCAACTGGTTCAACCAGGAGCTCTTCGGGGCGCCGACGACGCTGCCGTGGGGCCTGCAGATCGACGTCGCTCATCGTCCGGCCGGGTACGAGGCCTTCGAGACCTTCCAACCGACGTTCCTGTACGAGTCACTGTGGATGGTCGGGTTGGCCTTCGTGCTCATCTGGGCCGATAAGCGCTTCACCATGGGGCACGGCCGGGTGTTCGCCCTGTACGTGCTGCTCTACTGCACGGGCCGCTTGTGGATCGAATCACTGCGAATCGACTCTGCGAACACGATCCTGGGCCTGCGCGTGAACATCTGGACGTCGCTGCTCGTGGGCCTCGGCGCGCTGGTCTACCTGCTGGTTTCGGCGCGACTGCGTCCGGGCCGAGAAGCGATCGTCGATCCGCGCCCACAGGCACCCGACGAGCACGACGAACAGACGCCCACGACGGACGCCACCACGGATTCCGCAAGCACCCCGGCCTAAAGCGACCCCGTCCGTCCGCCCCTCCCTCTGG
>WLND01000149.1 GCA_009726075.1 Actinomycetota bacterium | reverse complement strand
CGACGTCGCGAGGGAGCACATCGCCATCGATCACGTGCCCCGCGACCACAAGAAGCTCCTCCAGGGTCGGGTAGATCACTGGCCGAGCCGCGCGAGTGCCTCGGCGTAGCAAGGCAGCTCGGACTCCATCAGGTCCTCGATGAGTGAGGCTCTCCCCCTGCGCTCAATGTATTCGCGTAGGGCGATGATGATGTCGTGCTGGGACCCGTCCTGAATCGCGGCTGTGCGCGCGAGTGCGGCGGAGTCTCCCGCGGGAAGTCGTACGGTCATAGCCATCAGCAAATGGCATCAAACGTGATGCCGATAAAACCGAACCCCTCACGTGCCCAAACTAGGGATGTCGTCGGCATCGAGGATCGTGTACGCGTAGCCCTGCTCGGCCAGAAAGCGCTGACGATGCTGGGCGAAGTCGGCATCAACGGTGTCACGCGTGACGATCGAGTAGAAGTGGGCGGTTCGCCCGTCGGCCTTGGGACGAAGGATGCGCCCGAGCCGCTGAGCCTCCTCCTGGCGTGAGCCGAAGGTGCCGCTCACCTGAATGGCGACGGATGCCTCAGGAAGGTCGACGCTGAAGTTCGCCACCTTGCTCACGACGAGCACCCGAATGACCCCGGTGCGGAAGTCGCTGAAGAGGCGCTCGCGCTCCTTGACGCTCGACGCGCCCGTGATGACAGGGGCGTCGAGATGCTCTCCGAGCTCGGCGAGCTGGTCGAGGTACTGGCCGATGACGAGCACCTGGTCGTCGGGGTGCTGCTGGGCGAGCTTCTCGACGAGGGTGATCTTCTCGGCCGCACACGAGGCGAGGCGGTAGCGGTCCTCGGGCTCGGCCATCGCGTAGGTCATGCGGTCGGAGTCGGGCAGCGTCACCCGGACCTCGACGCAGTTCGCGGGGGCGATGTAGCCCTGGTTCTCGATGTCCTTCCAGGGCGCGTCGTAGCGCTTGGGCCCGATGAGGCTGAAGACGTCGCTCTCATGTCCGTCCTCGCGCACCAGCGTTGCCGTCAGGCCGAGCCGTCTGCGGCTTTGAATGTCAGCCGTGAATCGGAAGATGGGCGCAGGAAGGAGGTGGACCTCGTCGTAGATGATCAGGCCCCAGTCGCGCGAGTCGAAGACCTCGAGGTGCGGGTAGATGCCCTGCCGCTTGGTCGTCATCACCTGGTACGTCGCGATCGTGACGGGACGAATCTCCTTCTTCGCGCCGGAGTACTCGCCGATCTCGTCGGCCGTGAGGGTCGTGCGGCGGAGCAGTTCGTCGCGCCACTGCCGGGCCGCGACGGTGTTCGTGACGAGGATCAGGGTGGTCGCCTGCGCCAGCGCCATGGCCAGGGCGCCCACGATGGTCTTGCCGGCGCCGCAGGGCAGCACGACCACGCCCGAGCCCCCGTGCCAGAACCCCTCGGCTGCCTCGGTCTGGTACGGCCGCGGCTGCCAGTGCTCGGCGTCGAGGCCGATCGTGTGCTTCTCGCCGTCCACATAGCCTGCGACGTCCTCCGCGGGCCACCCGAGCTTGACCAGGGCCTGCTTGAGATGGCCGCGTTCGCTCGGGTGCACGACAACGGTGGTCGCATCGAGGCGGGCGCCAAGAAGGGGTGCGACCTTCTTGCTGCGCATGACCTCTTCGAGCACCGGCTCGTCGATCGCCTGCAGGACGAGGCCGTGCACGGGGTGGTTGTTCAGCTGGAGGCGTCCGTAGCGCGACATCGTCTCTGCGACATCGACGAGCAGCGCGTGCGGTACCGCGTATCGCGAGTAGCGAATGAGCGTGTCGATAACCTGCTCGGCATCGTGCCCGGCAGCGCGCGCATTCCACAGGCCGAGCGGCGTCAGCCGGTAGGTGTGGATGTGCTCAGGTGCACGCTCAAGCTCGGCAAAGGGCGCGATCGCGCGCCGGCAGTCGGCCGCCATCGCGTGGTCGATCTCGAGCAGAAGCGTCTTGTCGCTCTGCACGATGAGCGGGCCGTCAGCCACGTCGTTCGTCCTTACTTGTCATCGAGCAGGCGGCGCACCAGTGCGGCAGCCAGGGCCGCGCGGGGTGCCAGGTCTTGGATCGAGGCCCACTCGTGCTCGGCGTGTGCCCCGTCGCCTACGGCGCCGAGGCCGTCGAGGGTGGCAACGCCCGCGGCGGCCGTGAGATTCCCGTCGCTGGCACCGCCCACCGCGGCCTGGGCGAGGGGAGGGATCCCGAGTTCGCGTGCGCAGTCGTTGGCAAGCTCGTAAAGGCGGGCGGACGCAGATGCCTCCATGGCCGGACGATCGATGCCGCCGGCGACCTCGACGGTGCCCAGGGCGGGTGTCCAGGCGCGCACGGAATCATCGACGCGCCGCTGCTCCGACGCCGTCCAGGCCCGCACATCGATCGTCAGGGTGGCCTGGGCGGGCACGGTGTTCGCGGTCGTGCCGGCGACCAAGACCGTTGGGGTCACGGTGGTGCCCGCGGGCGCGTCGCCCCACGCGAGGGTGGCGGTCGCCAGGCTGGCCGCGGAGAGCAGCGCATTGACCCCGCGCTCCGGGTCCAGGCCCGCGTGGGCGGCGCGTCCGGTCAGGTGGGCCCGGTACCACGATGTGCCCTTGCGCTGCGTCTTGAGTGCTCCGTCGAGCGAAGGCTCGAACACGAGCACAGCACGGGCCCGCGTGATCGCGTCCGCAATCACCGCCCGCGAATCGTGCGAGCCCGTCTCCTCATCAGTCGTGAGCAGGATCCCGACCCCGTCCTCGGGGGTCAGCCCGAGGGCTGCCAGCGCAGCGAAGGCCTGCACGACGCCGGCCTTCATGTCGAAGACCCCGGGGCCGGTGAGGCGCGACCCGTCGTCGCCCCACGGCAGGCGGTCGATCGTTCCGAGCGGCCACACCGTGTCGAGGTGGCCCAGGAGCAGCACGTCGGGCTCAGCGGGCCCCCAACGAAGTACGGGCCTGCCGCGGTGCTCCTCGATGCGGGCGGGAGCTGCGAGCCACCGTCCGCACACTTCATGCGCTGCCGACACGACCGTCGAGCACGACTCGATGTCGGCAGTCGGCGACTCCACCGTGACCAGACGTCGGATGCTGTCGATCATGGCGGGCACGTCGAAACCGCCCACGGTCACGTCCACTCGTTCACGCTCCCTCGGCTCGACGGTGCTCTACGGTTCAGGGGTGACGAACACTGGTACGGCCAAGGAGGCCCTGCGCCGGGCCGAGACCCGGGCGGCAGTGGTCGTTCGTCCACTGACCGACCTTAGTGAACTCTCCGACGCGCGCGACATCTTCGATGCCGTCTGGCCATCGGTCGCGGGTGGGTCGCAGGTGCAGGCCAACCTGCTCAAAGCCCTGGTTCACGCCGGTGGCTACGCATCGGCGGCCTATGTCGGAGATCAGCCGGTCGGCGCGGCGCTCGGGGTCTGCGGGCGTCACCGTGACGACTCAGGCCGATGGCATGACCTCCTGCACTCGCATATGGCTGCGGTGCTCGATTCGTATCGCGACCGGCACATCGGCACCGCCCTGAAGCTCCACCAGCGAGTGTGGGCGCTCGAGCAGCAGATTCCGACCATTACCTGGACCTTCGACCCGCTGGTGCGGCGCAATGCCCGGTTGAACCTGCTCAAGCTCGGGGTCGAGGTGCGCGGGTACGAGGTCAACTTCTACGGCGACATGGACGATGAGCTGAATGCGGGCGACCCCTCAGACCGCGTGTTCGCCTGGTGGGAGGTGGCGTCCGTCCGCGCCGACCGCGCTTCACTCGGACAGCTCGAGCCCATGACTCGGGCTGAAATCGAGGCGTCCGACAGGCTCTTCGTCGTGCAACTGCCTGATGACATCGTTGCGCTCCGGGCCAGCGATCCTGCTGCGGCCCTGGCCTGGCGGCTTCAGGTGCGCGCTGAACTGACGAGTGTCTTCACCTCCGGTGCCGTCGTCATCGGAGTCGATTCCGCCGGCAACTACGTCCTCGAAAGGCCCTGACATGACCATCGAACTCCTGCGCCTCCACCGCCTCAACGTGCCGCTCGTTCGGCCCTTCCGCACGAGCTTCGGCACCGAGCGCGTCCGCGACCTCGTCCTCGTCGAAGCCGTGAGTTCCGATGGCTCCAGCGGCTGGGGCGAATGCGTGACCATGTCGTGGCCGGGGTACTCCTCCGAGTACACCGATGGAGCGATCGACGTCATCGAGCGGCACCTGCTGCCCGCCCTGCGCGAGCTGCAGCCCGGCGCGGATCCGCACGATGTCCGACGAGCCCTTGACGTCGTCCGAGGCCATCCCATGGCCAAGTGCGCGCTGACCACCGCCCTGCTCGACGCCTGGCTGCGAGCCCGCGATCAATCCCTGGGGTCCTATCTGGGCGCGACTCGCGAGCGGGTTGACTGCGGGGTCTCGGTCGGCATCCCGGCCACCGAGACGATCGGCGAACTCCTCGACGAGGTCGGGCTGTACGTCAACGCGGGCTACCGCCGCATCAAGCTGAAGATCGAGCCCGGATGGGACCTCGAGCCGGTCGCCGCAGTGCGGGCGGCCTGGCCCGACATGCCGCTCCAGGTCGATGCGAACCAGGCCTACGAACGCTCCGACGCCGCGCACCTCGCCGCCCTCGACCCCTTCGACCTCCTCCTCATCGAGCAGCCGCTCCACGAGGAGGACTGGTACGGCCACGTTCTGCTCAGCGAGGCCTGCTCGACCCCCATCTGCCTCGACGAGTCGATCCTGTCCGTCGCATCGGCCGACTCGGCCCTGCAATTCGGCGCGACCAGCATCATCAACATCAAGCCGGGGCGTGTCGGCGGATACCTGACCGCGCGCGAGATCCACGACCTCTGCCTGGAGCGCGGGGTACCGGTGTGGTGCGGCGGCATGCTCGAGACCGGTATCGGCCGGGCCGCGAACCTCGCGCTGGCGGCCCTGCCCGGTTTCACCGTGGTCGGCGATACCAGCGCCTCAAGCCGCTACTACGAGGTCGATGTCACCGAGCCATTCGTCCTCGACGATGGTCAGCTCCCGGTACCGCAGGGCCCAGGCATCGGGGTCGACCCGATCCCCTCGGTGCTTGCCGACCTCACTGTCTGGTCGACAGAGCTGCGCGTCGGATCCGCGTCCGTCTCCTGACCTGGGCGACGGCCCCGCACTGAGGCGCTTGCTCCGTCGGAGCGTGCTCAGAGATCTCTTCGCCGATCCCTCGCGCGCAGCGTCCTCCTGTGGAATAGTCCCACCCACGAGAGCCGGTTCCGCGCGTTTGGCGCCTGCCCTGCGAGCGTCAGCATGCTGATTCCCCCCCAAGCTGAGGAAGTTATATGAGTTACGTCATGAAGGACGGCACGTCGTGGGCCGAGACCTACTCACGGTGCGTCTCGGTGGCCCCGGAGGCCTT
>WLND01000148.1 GCA_009726075.1 Actinomycetota bacterium | reverse complement strand
TGAGGACGCAGGCTGCGATCGGGGGATTCACCCAGAAAATCGAGTGCCAACTGAAATGCTCGAGAAGGAGTCCGCCCACGATCGGCCCGACTGCGACCCCGGCACCGGCCACTGCGGCCCAGATGCCGATTGCCTGACCACGCTCGCGCGAATTGGTGAAGGTGCTCACCAGGATGCTCAGGGTCGAGGGCATGATGAAGGCGGCCCCGAATCCCATGAGGCCGCGGCAGGCGGTGAGCGCCGCGGCATCCGGCGAGATCGCGGCAAGGGTCGAGGCCACGATGAAGATCGTGAGTCCGATGATCAGCATGCGACGTCGTCCGAAGCGATCGCCGAGGCTCCCGGCGAGGAGGAGCGTTCCGGCGAAGACCACCGAGTAGGCGTCGATGATCCACTGAAGCGCCGAGGTGGAAGCGCCGAGATCTTCCTGCAGGCGGGGCAGTGCCACGTTGACGATCGTGTTATCGAGTGAGACCAACGCCAGGGCGAACGCGAGGACGACGAGGATGACCCTGCGCTGCGGATTCACGTACGAAGACTAGGGGGACGGACGTCGGCTGCGGCCTGCACTGCGTGAGGGGCCGAAGCGTGAGGAAGCGCGGGCGGCTAGGAAGGACTTCCAGTAATCTCCCCGGAAGCTTTGGAGGGGGCCGCCGTGGTCATGTCGTTCAATCGCCTGCGCTCGCGTGGGCGGCATCCGACTCGGCGCATCGACTCGCCTGCAGGGCTGCGCGATGGAGGCTATCGGGCGGTGATCGCCCTCCTCGTGATCTTCGGGGCCTTCGGCCTCTTTCTTGCGGCCGAGGCGCAGGTGGCTCCCATGACGAGGACGACCGTGGGTGCGGCCGGCTTCCTCATGCTGCTCCTCGCTCTTGCAACCTTACGTGCGGGTCCGCGCGCGTTCGAGCGCTGGGGCGCAGACGTTGCGCTCGGAGCCTGCGGCGGACTGATCGCGGCATCAACGGCCGTCATGGAAACAGCTCAGGGGCAGATGTCTGAGGGGCTGCTGCTTCTCGTTATCGGCGTGCTGTCTGCGGCGTTTCGCCCTCGGCGCCGCATGTGGGCCGTCCTGGCCTGGATGCTCGCGGTGTACACCGCTGCATGGCTGGTGCACCCTGTGCTGACCGGGGCCGTGAACCTGGCCATGGTCGAAGCCGTCATCGTCGGCGTCTGCCTGATGGTGTCGAATCAGGCCACGCGGCTACGCGGTCAGGCGCTGACGGACCCGCTCACCGGCCTCTTGAACCGTCGCGGCCTGGAATCCCAGGCGGTCATCGCGGAGGCCGTTGCGCGCCGGGCGACGCTGTCGATGACCGTCTGCATTCTCGACCTCGACGGCTTCAAGGCCTTCAACGACGTCCATGGCCATCTCGCCGGGGACGTCCTGCTCGCCGACCTCGCGGACTGCTGGAGACGCGAACTTCGGGAGGGTGATCTCCTCGCCCGCTTCGGAGGCGACGAATTCGTCCTCGTGCTCCCGGGTGCGACCGTGAATGAGATCGATTCGCTCATGACGCGACTCACGCAGTCGCATGGAGCCCGGTGGAGTCGAGGGTGCGCGGCATGGGAGCCGGGCGAGCCGTTGCACGCCGCACTGGGGAGGGCCGACCAAGCCCTCTACGAGGCCAAGACTGTGCGAATGTCGGACGAACCGGGGTGATCGCTCGCCAGAATGAAGGTCGGTGGTGGGAGGGGAGCTAGCCGACGACGCGGCCGACGCCTGAGAAGCGCTCGCGATACCAGGGGCCAAGGAAGTCGGTCAGTTCGACACCGTCGTCCGGATTGGACGCACTCACCATTTTGCCGTTTCCGACGTACATTGCTACGTGGTGGGCGCCTCGGCCAAAGTAGAAGACGAGATCCCCCGGCTGAATCTGGGAGACAGGCACGCGCCTGGTCTGGTCCCACTGACGGTAGCTGAGTGGCGTGAGGCCGACGCCGGATTGGCCCCAGGCTGCGGCGGTGAGCTTCGAGCAATCCCATGAACGCGGGGGATTCGCGCTGTACGAGTACGGGTCGCCGACCTGGGAGAGCATGTACCGGACGGCCGCCGCAGCGCGCCCACCGCCTGAGTAGCCGCCGCCGCCATTGCTCGGCCCACCGTTATTCGATCCGCCGCCGCTGTTGCCGAGTTTCTTGGCCGCGGCGGCTGCGGCCGCGGCCTCCTGCCGGCGCTTCTGCTCACGCTCCGCGGCGATCTGTCGGCGCTGCTCGGCTGACAGTTGCGACAACACGTCCTCAGCCCGGCGCACCTTGTCGTCGACCTCGGCCTTGCGGGCTGACATGGTCGCGTTCAGGTTCTTCGCGACGTTCTCCCGGTCGGCGAGCACTGCCTCGGACTGGGCCAGGGCCAGGCTGCTGGTCTGCCACTTGCGCAGGATCGCCTGCTGAGACTGGGCCAGCTGCTCCATGGCGGCGGTCTGCGCGAGGAAGGCGGCCGGGTCTTCGGCGAGGAGGACCTGGAGGGTCGGATCGATGGATCCCTGCATGTAGAGGGAGCGTGCGAGCCCATTGACCGCCTGTGCCTGAACGCGACGAGCGGCCTTGTTCCGGGCAATCTTGGCGTTGATGCTGTCGATGTCGGATCGAACGCCGGCGAGATCGGAGCGGGTCTCGTTGTAGCGCTCATTGGCAGTCTCGGCCTGGCTCCTGAGCTCGCGCACCTGGGCCTGAACCGTCCGGATATCAGCCTGCGGCGCGGCCTCGCCGGGCGATGACACCGACATGGACAGGGCGGCTGCCATGACGAGGGAAAGGCCGGCGACCCGGCGGATTCTCGAAGACATGAGAATCACAGATCTGCCTCCTCATGCCCACCAGTACCGGCTGCCCACGATGGGCGTCAGACGTTTTTCGCCCTGCAAGCAGGGTACATGTTGCCTGAGGGCCGCTCGTCAATCGCCGCGATGGCTTGAGTAAAGATTGGATCAAAAGGGGCCGAACTCAGGTGGGCCCCGACCTGCCCGAGCCCGGGTCCATCGAGGCCGATGGGTCGGCCTGAAAGAGTCCGATCCTGTTTCCTTCGGTATCGAGGAAGAACGCATTCCACCCCACCGCCGGGATAGGCATCCTCGTGGTGAGGCATGTGCCGCCGGCCCGTTCGATCGCCTGCAGCGCAACGTCAATGTCGTCGACGGCGACGTACAGCGACACGCCAAGTGCCTCGGGTTCGCGCATCGTCAGGGCCCCGCCGATGCCCTCGCCCTCGCCGCCCGCTGTCGTCCAATACTCCAACGGTCCCTCCCGTCGGAGGTTCCAGTCGAAGACGCGGTCGTAGAAGCCGACTGCGCGATCGCTGTCATCGACGGGTATCTCAAAGTGGACCACCTTGCCGGCCATGACTCCTCCTGTTCGCGGGGCTCGCCTCCTCAAGATTCGCAGCGGTTTCGGACGGTGTCGCGTTGAGATGACCGCAGTGGGACGGATCCGGCCCCGGGCGCGTGAGGGGTAAGGTCTGGCCGGTGAAAACCTTCAGCAAGGTTCCCGTCGCGCTCTGCTCGGTGCTTCTTGTGTCAGCGAGCCTCACGGCGTGCTCGAGCTCGTCGTCCTCGCCAGCGAGTTCAGCGAGTTCAGCGCCATCAGCGCCAGCGTCGGGTATTCCCGCGGATGTCCTCGACGCCGCGCTCTCAGCACTGTGCTCGGGCGATCCGATCAAGGGCGGTTCAGGAGGCGTCTACGACTCGGTGGCTGGCACCTGCACGATGCCGGACGGGAGCGTGAGCCCGGCGGCGGATTTCGTCAGTGCCCTCGCATCGCAGGAGGCCCGTGCGCAACTCGTGGCCTCGGCGTACGGGCTGCTCGACGGAGTTGGACTCCCTGATTGCCCGCCGGCCACCGACGTGGCTCCCGCTACCGGCGCCGCGCCTGAGATCTCGGACCAGTGCCTGTCGGAGGTCCTCCAGGGGATCACGACGGTACTTCTCGCCGATTAGGAGCCGCGTTTAATGGGGCCGCACGCCCGGGGCCGCACCGATCGCCGCTCACGCGTGATCAGCGGGGCGGCTGCCGTGCCAGCCACGCCCTGAACGAGGCATCCTGCTCGTCGCGCCAGATGTGGATGCTCGTGGCGAGTTCGTCGAATGTGCCCTTCGTGAGTGCAGGGTAGGCAGCGACCTCGGCGATGAAGATGAGCCCAGCGACGGTGGCATCGGCACCGGCGTCGTGCCACTGGTCGACGGTAATCCCATATCGAGCCGCGGTGGGCTCCAGCCTCCGCTGATTCGCCCCGCGAACGTAGGGGTTCATCTGCCGGTCGATGACCAGCGGGCACAGCGATCGGTTCTCCGGCAGGGGATCGAGGCCGACTCGAGCCAGGTTGGCATTGAGGATCGGTATGTCGAACGCCGCGTTGAAGCAGACGATTGGCACGTCGTCTGCGGTCAGGACCTTTCGAATCTCGAGCAGCGCGATCGACGGATCGACGCCCTCGGCCTGCGAGGTCTCCGTTGTCACGCCGTGGATTGCCGTTGACTCCGCGGGGATGTCCGACACCCTGAGCAGCCAGGAGCGCTCGTGAGCGACCGTGCCATTCGTGAAGGTGACTGCGGCGGCCGTGACGATCAGGGACGCATCCGGGCCCTCCGTCTCGAGGCCGGTGGTCTCGGTGTCGAAGGCGATGAACGACTGTGCCCAGTTGGGGTGTGAGTTCACTGCGGCTCCTCCTGTCAGTCTTGTGATGCTACTGACGGGCGGTGACATTCACCTGCATGGTCGCCGCTCATGCGCACTGCGGCGCTGATGTTTGGAGGTGGAGACGGGATTTGAACCCGTGTACGCGGCTTTGCAGGCCGCTACCTCGCCTCTCGGTCACTCCACCGTGACTCGGCGCCCCTACGTTCGTGCACCGATTCATTCCTACGAGCGGACGACGGGATTCGAACCCGCGACCCTCACCTTGGCAAGGTGATGCGCTACCAGCTGCGCTACGTCCGCCTGATCCATCTGGGCTTGTGACCCAAGTGGCTCGAGAAGGAACAGTATCGGACGAAGGGGGTGCACCGCCAACGCGGGCGCCGAAGCTCCAGATTCGCGGCATGATAAGGCGATGGATGACGCCCTGGCATTCCTTGGCGGACGGTGGGCTCGAGGCGTCCTTGACATCACGTCCGACATCAGCGCTCTCGACTCGTCCGGTCGCTGGGCGGTGGTGCTGCCCTACGACGGCTCAACGACGTGCGTGCGATTCGACAACTGGTCAACACGGCGTCCCGCGGCCGCGAAGGTCGGACGATGGGTCGGTCCGCAATCAGCGGATTGGGCATCATCGATCGACGAGGCCGCCTATGAAGATGCGGTTCGCCTTACACGGCAACGGATTGCGGAGGGCGACGTCTATCAGGCGA
>WLND01000147.1 GCA_009726075.1 Actinomycetota bacterium | reverse complement strand
TAGTCTTGCTCTATAAATGGGACGGTGGTTTCGCCGACCGAGTCGTTCTGGCGCGGTCTGGCATGCACGACGCATCACCCGAACATCACAACGCAGCACCCGAACATGAGGCACCACGGCAAACGGAGGCATTGATGACTGAAGTGACGATGAGCGATGCGGAGCGCGATGCTCTCGTATCGATCGTGGTTCGCGGGATGGCGCGAGGTGAGGCATCTGCAGAGCAGCAGGCGCTGGCCGATGCATCCCTGATGCTGATCAAGGGCCCGATCATGATGCCGCTCCCCGCTGGAACTGCGATCGTGAGCTCCATGCTCTGCCTGGCCCCCGAGGCCCCTGAGCGTGAGCGCCTCACATCGACCTTTCATCGGTTCCTGCCGATCAACCGCCAGCTGCGCGATCTGTGCACGGCCTGGCAGTGCCGTCCCGACGGCAGCGTCAATGACCACGCCGATGCCGGCTACGACGCCGAGATCCGCGATCGCCTCGACGATATCGATGACTCCGTCGGCCCGCTGCTCAAGCGCTTCGCGGAGGACGTTCCCCGGATGTCTGCGTACCGGGAGCGGCTGACCCTGGCGCTCGCGAACCTCGACGAGGGCGACAACGCATGGTTTGCCTCGCCCCTCATCGACTCCTACCACACCGTGTGGATGCACCTCCATCAGGAATTGCTCCTCACCATCGGCATGTCGCGCGCCGACGATGAGGCGCTCGAGGAGCAGTTGGTCGCCGGAAACCATGGGTAGCGCATGACCGGCATCCCGATCGACGACGTCGGGCTCGTGCCCTTCGGTCTCGGTTTCGAACGCGGGCTCGATGCGCGGTCGCTGTGCACCAGGGGCGTCCAGATGGAGACGCTGGCCGGCCTCGGCCTGCCGGTTGCCACCGGGCTCACCGTGCCGGTGCCGAACGTCCCGGGCCTGGTGATGGTCGATCGTGCAGCCGCTGCGGTCAACCTGATCGAGACGATCGCGGGACGGGCAGTGGGCTCGACCACACCCGATGGCGGCACGGTGCTCCTTCGGCTCAGCGCCAGTGCGCCTGTGCGGGCGGTGGGCCTGCCCCCCGATCTCGTCGCCATCGGACTCGCCGGCGCCCGGGTTCCGTCCGGCCTGCGCCCGAAAATGGCAGCAGACCTCGCGGCCGCCTGGTGGAAGACCGCGAGCTTCATTGCTGAGCACGCCCTCGGGGTGCCGACCGATGACATCTCAGGCCTCGATCTCGATCACGACGACCCTGCCGACCGCATCGACCCGCTGCTCGCGCTCTGCGACTCGGTCGGCACCGGTCCATTCCCGCTCGAGGCCAATGGGCAATTGGCGGCCGGGGCGACAGCCATGCTGGCCCGATGGAACTCACCTCGCGCTGCGCGAGCGCGCCGCACGCAGCAGCTCCCCGTCGACCTACCGCTTGGTCTCCACCTGGAGACCGTGGTCATCACCGACCACAACGAGGCGGGCCATGGTCACGCGATCTCGCGTGACCTGAAGTCGGGCCAGTTCGCACCGAACGGCGCCTTCCGCCATGGAGTTCGGTCCACCGGCGAGCGGCAGATGATCGGGCATCCGCTCAGTGCGCTGCCCGGCGGAGTCGCGATGATGACCGGAGTCCTCGCTGAACTCGAGGGCCGCTTGCAGAGCGTGGCCCTCGTCGATTTCGAGTACGGGCCCGAGGGCATGGTCCTCGTCGGGCTCGAGGAGTACCGGCGCACCAGCGCCCGGGTGGCAACGAGCCTGGCGGTCGACCTCGCGACTCGCGGCATCACCGATGAGCGCACCGCGGTCAGTGCCATCAGGCCTCAGCACGTCCTGGAGCTGCTCCATCCGCAGCCTCGCCTCACCGGCCAGGAGGTCCAACTCGTCACCGGCCTCGCGGCCTCGCCGGGTGCAGCCGTCGGTCGCATCGCGCTGACAAGCGAGGACGCCGTCGAAATGGCCGAGACCGGCGAGTCGGTCATCCTCGTCGCCGCAGAGACCTCGCCGGGCGACCTCCCCGGCATGATGGCGTCCGCCGGCATTCTCACGATCACCGGAGGTTCGGCATCGCATGCGGCCGTTGTCGCACGCGGCATGGGCCTGCCGGCCATCTGCGGCGCCAGCGGGCTTCGCGTCGACAGGGTGGCCGGAACGATCTCGTGCGGCGATCTCGTCCTCGAGGCGGGTGCCGTCATCTCCATCGATGGCGACACCGGGATCGCCTACCTCGGCGCCGTGGCCATCGAGCGTCCTGAACCGTCGGCGAGTCTTGCGACCGTGCTCTCGTGGGCGGACGATGTCCGTCGGCTCGGCGTGCGGGCCAATGCCGATACCGGCGCCGATGCGTCCCTGGCCATGGACAACGGAGCCGAGGGCATTGGCCTATGTCGCACCGAGCACATGTTCCTCGGCGAGAGGCTGCCGCTCATCCGGCGAGTGATCCTCTCCCACAGTCCAGAGGTCGAGGAGGCAGCGCTCGCCGCGCTCGCCGAGGCCCAGCGGGAGGACTTCCGCGAACTGCTGCTTGCCGTCGGAAATCGTCCGGTGACCATCAGGCTGCTCGACGCACCCATGCACGAGTTCCTGCCGTCGAGCGCCGATGAGGCAGAGGACGAGCACCAGGCGCGCATGGTCGAGCACCTGCACGAAGAGAATCCGATGATGGGGGTGCGGGGCGTGCGGCTTGCCCTGCTCCACGAGGGGCTCTACCCCGCCCAGGTCGAGGGGCTGTTCAACGCCTGGGTCGATGTGTCGACGCAGCATGGGATTCACCCGGAACTCGAGGTGATGGTCCCGTTGGTCTCCATCCCCAACGAGCTCCTCATGATGGTTCGGCTCATGCGCCGGGTCAATCAGGAGGTGGCCTCGCGCACCGGCATCGTCGTGAAGTTCAAGATCGGCACCATGGTCGAGACACCGCGGGCGGCCCTCATGGCGGACGAGCTCGCGCAGTGGGCCGAGTTCCTGTCGTTCGGCACCAACGACCTGACCCAGTTGACCTACGGGTTCTCGCGCGACGATGTCGAGCGACGCATGCTCGGCACCTACCTTGAGAAGGGCCTCCTCACGGTGAGCCCCTTCTCTGAGCTGGACGACCACGGCGTCGCAGCGCTCATGCGTATCGCGGTCGACAAGGCGAGGTCAGTCAAGCCCGACATCAAGCTCGGCATCTGCGGCGAGCACGGTGGCGACCCCGTCTCGATCGCCCTGTGCGAGGAGCTCGGCCTGGACTACGTGTCGTGCTCGCCGAGCCGAGTGCCGGTCGCGCGACTGGCAGCAGCACATGCGGTCCTCGAGACCAAACTCGCATGAGCGGGCCCGCTTTCGCGACAGACGTCGAAGGGATTCGGGTCGTCCGAGCAATATGCATGGAAGGCCTTGCAATTGGCCTCGGTGGCGCTAGGGTTCAACAGACAATGAGGGAGGCTGCATGACAACCGCGCTTTCGGTACGCGAGGCATCGAAGATCTTCGGTGGCCAGGTGGCGCTCGACCACGTGAGCATCGATGTGGCTCCGGGCGAGGTGCGTGCGCTCGTGGGGCAGAACGGCTGCGGAAAGTCGACCCTCATCAAGATCCTCGCGGGCTTCCATCAGCCCGAGGAGGGCACTGAGGTCAGCGTCGATGGACAGGCGCTGTCCTTCTCAGACCCTGCCTCGAGCGAGGCGGTGGGCCTTCGCTTCGTCCATCAGGACCTCGGCCTCGTCGCAAGCCTTGACGCGGTCGACAACATGGCGATCGGGCAGGGCTACGTCACCGGCATCACGAAGACCATCAGCTGGAAGAAGGAGCGGGCGGCGGCCCGCGAGGCACTCGCGGCCCTCGGCTACGACATCAATGTGCGCACTCCCGTCGGCGCTCTGGCGATGTCTGAGCGCACCGCGATCGCAATCGCGCGGGCGATGTCCACCCGTGGCAGCGCGACCAAGATGCTCATCCTCGACGAGCCCACCGCGAACCTGCCGGGTGCCGAGGCTCAGCGCCTCTACAAGCTCGTGCGGCGCGTCGCAGACGGTGGCGTGGCCGTGCTGTTCGTGTCGCATCACTTTGACGAAGTCTTCGAGATGGCCGATTCGGTCACCGTCCTTCGCGACGGCAAGCACATCATCACGCGACCGGTCGAGGGGCTGAACGAGGAGGAGCTCATCAAGCTCGTCGTCGGCCGCAAAATCGATGAGCACATCACCGATGCCGATGCTCGTGAGCATGGCGAGTCGGTCCTCGAACTGCAGGGGGTGGTGGGGGCGACCGTCCACGGGCTCGATCTCACCGTTCACGCTGGTGAGGTGGTGGGCATCGCGGGCATCACCGGTTCCGGTCGTGAAGAGGTCGCTGCGCTCGTCTTCGGCGGCCATAGTCGTGGCGGCGAGGTGCTCCTCAAGGGCGAGGCGCTCCCGCAGTGCCGTCCTGATATCTCGATCGACCGCGGCATCGCGCTCGTGCCGGCGGAACGGCATGCGAACGCCTCGCTCATGGATCACACGCTGCGCGAGAACATCACGATCGTCAATCCGGGTCGTCACATGAACCTGGGCATTCTTCGACGTCGGCCCGAGCGGTCAGATGTCAACGTGTGGCTGGAGCGGCTCGACGTACGCCCGCGGAACAGCGAATTCACGATGTCGCAGTTGTCGGGCGGAAACCAGCAGAAGGTGGTGATCGCCCGGTGGCTGCGTCAGGAGCCGAAGGTGCTCATCCTCGACGAGCCTACGCAGGGCGTCGACGTCGGAGCCAAGGCGGATATCCACCGGCTTGTCGACGAGGCCGCTGCGCAGGGCACCGCAGTCCTCGTGGTCTCGACCGACCACGAAGAGCTCGTGCGCATCTGCGATCGCGTGGTCATCATGCGCAGGGGCAACGCCGTTGATGTGCTCAAGGGCGCGACGCTCACCAATGACAACATCACGGCCGTGACAATCGGGCGCGACAGCAGCGAACCCGCTGCCTGACCCAACAACGTCCATCCGTTACCAGCGAAGAGATCCGGAGTCACCTCGATGTCAGAAGTACAAGCAGCACCGCGCCGCCGAATCAATCTCGGCTTTGACCGTTTCAGTGGCGTCTACGTGTGGGCCGCGCTCATCGTCGTCTTCTCGCTGTGGATTCCGTCGCTCTTCTTCCAGCTCGACAACGCCAAGACGGTGCTTGCCTTCCAGGCGATCAGCGCCATCGTGGCGCTGGGCCTCATCGTTCCCGTGGCATCAGGGGCCTTCGACCTGACCATCGCCGGAACGATGACTGTGTCCGGCTGCTTCACCGGCTGGGCCTTGCTTCATCACAAGGGCGTGGTGTTCGCGGTTGGCGGCGCCTTCGTCATCGCCGTCCTCATCGGCTTATTCAACGCCCTTGTCGTCGTGAAATTCAAGGTCGATTCATTTATCGGCACATTGGGCGTGGGCTCGATCC
>WLND01000146.1 GCA_009726075.1 Actinomycetota bacterium | reverse complement strand
GGGCGTCAGGGGCGACCCTGGCCTTCGGAACCGCGGCGATTGCCATCGCTCCGTTTGTGCTCGGAGCCCTGACCGAGCGGATCGACATCCATCAGGCATTCCTGATCGTTCCGGCACTGCTCGCCCTGTCGCTCGCGATCGTCACGGTGTTCCCGGTGCCCGAAGCGGTCGCTACCCCGAAGTAAGGGATTGGCACGCGGCAGAGGACGTGAACGCTTCCGAGACGGCATCGGTCGTCGCTGACGTCGAAACCGCTGAGGCGAGGTCACCCAGCGCCTGCGCTGCGGCCCGAACCGAGACGATGGCCGCGGCGACATTGAGGCCGAGGGTCCAGGGGTCGGAGGCGGTCGCAACTCCATCGACTGCACTGGTCGCCTCCGCGATCGCTCGCTGGGCGATCACGTAGCGGGCCTGCAGTGCCGTCGCGAACTCAAGGGCGGCGGGGACGTCGAGCGGCGCAGAACCGATGGCCGACCCGAGGGCGTCGACCGCCGTATCGATCGCGGCGCTTCGGTCGTCGAGCCGGCCCTGGACCTGATCGACCGCCGAGCCGCTAGCCATTGGATCGAACACGAGATCCTGGGCTACCGAGGCGATCTCGTCACGAACTCCAGCTGCTGCGGTACAGACGCCATCGGCCCAGGCCAGCGTCGGATCGGGGGTCGTCGCGGGCGCGGGGCTCACGGGGGCGGAAGCACTGGCGGGGGCCGCAGCATCGGAACCGAAGGCGCAGGAGGCCAGGGGCAGTGACAGCGCTACTGACAAGGCGAGGCCCCCGGTGGCCATCCGGACAATCGTGACGGTCGTTCGCTTGGGGCCCATGGATTGACGGTAGCCGGGTCGGGCTACCGCAAGGTCACGAGGGCCAGTCGCTTCGTCGCACGTGTGCAGGCGACGTAGACGTCCGATCCGCGGGCGGCCTGACCCGCGATGGTCTTCGGGTCGACGACGATGACCGTGTCGAATTCGAGGCCCTTGGTGTCTCGGGCGGTGAGGACGGCGATCGGAGCGTCGAGGGCGGTGTCGCCGGTGCCGAACTCCGTGCTGGCCGACGTGAGGGCCCGGGCGAGCCGGGCATACGAATCGTCGGGCAGGATCACGCAGGCCCGGCCATCACCATGCCCGACGAACGACTCCACGCGCGTCGCAAGATCCGCCTCGGCGCTATCGAACCGTTCGGTGGGCGCGCCATCGCGGATCGGCTGCAGG
Source organism: Actinomycetota bacterium (assembly GCA_009726075.1). Classification (GTDB taxonomy): domain Bacteria; phylum Actinomycetota; class Actinomycetes; order S36-B12; family S36-B12; genus WLND01. The sequence goes on along the minus strand of WLND01000146.1, from coordinate 4,175 downwards.
TTGGGGGCGTGCCCGCCGGCATCGGTGAGCAGATCGATCGCGGTTGCCGCCGTCTGCTTGGTGATGCGGTAGGTCACCGTGAGGGTGTGAAGGTGAATTGCGCCGCTGACGTCGCTCAGCGCTTCGTCCCAGTCCTTGGCCCCGGCCGGATGCGTGGTCTGCTGCAGGTCGCCGACAATCGTCATCGATCGGCGGCTGGAGCGGCGCGCAATGCAGTGCCATGCCATGGTCGAGAGCTCCTGGGCCTCATCGACGACCACATGGCCGTAGATCCACTCGCGGTCGTCGAGCGCGCGCTCGGCCACCGTGGTCATGGGAGCGCCGGAGGAGTAGGGATCGCTGACCGAGAGCTCGGCGTAATCAGGGGCAGCGTCGTCGTGCTCGTGGGACCTCGGCGGCGTGTAGTCGCCGAGCACATGGGCCGCCTCGTCGAGGAGGGGGACGTCGTCGACGGTCCAGTCGGCGCTTCGAGCCCCGAGGAGGAGCTTCTGCTCGGACTTCGTGAGGATGCCCTCGGCTGCATCCTCGAGGGTCGCTGGATCAGTCAGCAGGAGGTGGACGAGGCGCTGGGGGCTGATTGGGAGCCACATCAGGTTCAGGGTGCGCTTGACGTGTCGATCCTCGACGATATCGGCGAGCGCGTCCTGGCGGTGGGCTTCGTCGCTGGGGTCTTCCTGCCTCCGACGGCAGCGGTCGCGGGCGAGGCTGTCCAGGGCCTTGGTCAGGAACGGATCGCGGCCGGCATGGAAGGACGCGCCGCGCGGCACGCCCTTTCGGGCATCAGCCAGCTGGCGAGCGGTGATCGCGACCTTGGAGCCGTCGTCGAGCGTGATGGTCACATCGTGGTCAGGGATTCGGCGCCTGCCCATGGCGGCGGCGGCGACCACGGCGGCCATCCGAACATCACCCTTGATCGCGGCGACTGAGGGGGCATCGTGCCGAGTTGCCGAGATGCCCGGGTAGAGCTGGCCGGGCGTGAGCAGCACCACGTCGGTCTCTCCGAGGCTCGGCAGCACCTGCTCGATGTAGTGGAGGAACGCGGTCGACGGGCCGATGACCAGGACGCCATCCTTGGCGAGCCGATCGCGGAAGGTGTAGAGGAGCCACGCTGCCCGGTGGAGCGCGACCACCGTCTTGCCAGTACCGGGGCCGCCTTCAACGACGGTGATCTGGTTCAGGGGGCTCCGGACGATTGCGTCCTGGTCGGCAGCGATGGTGGCGATGATGTCGCCCATGCGGCCTTCGCGGGGAGCCTCGACCGCCTGCGCTGCAGCATCGGAATCGGACGAGGATGCGGTCGGGTCTGCGAGATCCTCATCCTCGACGTGCGTGATCGTTCGGTCCTTGGCGATGATGCGCCGACGCCTGACGATGCCCATCGGGCTCACCGTGGTGGCCTGGTAGAAACCGGCCGCATTCGGCGCACGCCAGTCGAGCAGTACCGGGTCGCCGTCGTGATCGCGGAGCCCGATGCGGCCGATATGGAACGACTCGCGATCGCTGGTGTCGATGCGGCCAAAGCACAGGCGCGTGCTTGCTGCTTGAGCGGCCTTCAGCTGGCGGGCAAGATTCTCGAACTGGGCCTGTCGCTCGAGTTCATCCTGGACAGTCCCCACGGAGGGTGCTGAGCGGAGCGCCGCGATGCGTTGATTCAGGTAGGAGACATGCTTCCCGAGGGTGGCGTAGGCGCCATCGACGAACACCTGCTCGTCTTCGATGGCTCCCATTGTGTCCTCGTTCAAGTCATCCTGGTCATCCACGGGATTTCCGGGACCAGAATTCTGTCAGAGGCACACTGCGGTCGAGGTGGGCGGGCCTAGGTCTTGCGCTCGGGGTCCGGGACGCTAGGTCGTGGTTGGAGTGTCGGTCGGCGCGGCGGTCGCGGGGAGCGAGGCCGGTGCCACGGGCCGAGATCGACGTCGGCGACGACTGGAGGTGATCGCGATCACGACGATCGGGACGGCAATGACGAGCGAGGCCAGTGCAAAGGGGAGCAGGAACCCGACGGCAGTGATGGCCGCGCCCGCAAGCGCGGCCAGGGCCGACCACCCGTTCTGCAGGCCCGCCAAGAATCCGGGCGGGGTGACGCCGATGGCCTCGACCACTGGGCTGATCGACATGGTGATGGTCGACAGGGCCACCTGATCGGCCAGGTAGTCGCGCTGGGAGACCAGCGAATCGAGTTCAGCCTGGCGGGTGGCCAATTCGCTCTCGACGGCGACGAGGTCGGCGACATTCGTCGTCGCGGCGAGCAGTTCCTGCAGCCGGGCGACGGACGTGCGGAGCGCGTCGATGCGTGCGTCAAGGTCGATGGTCTGCTGGGTGACGTCGGAGGCCTGGCTGCTCAGGGATTCGACGGTGCCGAGGGCCGAAACTCGGTCGATGAACGGCAGAAGGCCGGAAGCAGGAATCCGTGCGGTGATGGTGGCGTACGTGGCACCGCCGGCGTTGGAGATGTCCTGCTGCTCAATCAGGCCCTTGCTCCCGTTGACTGCTTCGACGATGCGGTCGCTCGCGGCCGCGACGTCAACGACCCGCAGTGCCATGGACGCCGTCGTGACCACCTGCCGGTCGACCCTGGTCGTTCCGTCGGCGACGGCGTTGGGCATGGATTCGCCCGGCATGCCCTGCGCGGGCACGCCTTCAGCGGGCACGCCTTCAACGGGCATGGCTTCGCCGGGAGCACCCACGCCCGATTGGCCGGAACTGTCGACGGATTCACCGCATCCGGCGAGCAGCCCCATGCCGGCCAGCAGTCCCATGCCGGCCAGCAGGAGGACGGCCCCCGCGGATATCCCGACTCGGACTCGCCGCGGGCGACGACGGTGATCGGACGAACTCGGGGCGCCGTCCCGTGCTGAAGCGCGTGTTCGCCGGGTGCCGGTGGCGTTGCTCGACGGCATGACAGACCTCCTGGTTGCGCCCGAAGGCCGCGAAGAACAGCCCGGAAACAACGGTATGACGCAGCGGGGCGGGATTCGGTGCCATGCGGGCAGCAAAAGGTTTGCTGCGGTCGAATGCGATCGGTCGGCGGGGCCATCACCTGCCGAGCGTCCGCCTCCCTCGCCAGGCCATGACCGAGAGCGTGCTCGCCGCCGAGAGGATCGACAGGACCGACGCGGCCGAGCCGATCGACAGGAGGGAGGCGAACGACCCGACACTGCCAACAGACAGGGCCGAACCGACGCTTCCGATGGAAAGGACCGAGTCCTTCGATGCGATTGACAGGATGCTGCCGCGTGAACCGAGGCTCCAGCGGCTTCGTGGATCTGGCATAGGGTCAGGGTGTCATGGTGGTACTGGCGCAGGCGAGTTCGCCCAGGGCGCGTTGGATGCGTCGCTGGGGCGTGGTGGCTGCGATCGCCTCCCTCATCGTCGCGGCGGCGCCGATTCACGAGGCCGCGTGGGCGACGGGCGACGTAGCCGCATCGTCCACACGACCAGTCCAGCCCTCTGGTACCCGCCCGCCGATTCGCGACCCGCACGAGCAATCGGTCACCGTCAGCTCGACGCTCGGCGAGGTCGTCCTGTCCCTCGATCCCAGGCAGCGCTTCATCGAGCCCAAGTGCCTGTTCATCCCACTCACGGTGTCGTGGCGGCTTCGTCCCGGAACGACGGTCGTGGGATTGCTCGCAGTGACGAAGCCAGGCTCCGCCGTCAACAACCAGGACTCCTTTGTCCTTGGCGAGGATGAACCCTCATCGGGCTCCTACCTCGACCATGTCTACGCCTGCCCGGCAGACGGGACAGGGCAGTTTGCGTTGGCCGGGACCGTCACCTTCCTGGGCCTGGGGGCCTCGGAGCTGAGGACCATGCCCACGATCGGGTTTCAGGTGGCAGCTGCGCTCACCACCATCGCCGGATTGTCAGCAATCCGAAGGGCCTCTGCCACCCTCGTCCATGGCCGCGCTCGCGTCGGCGCCTCTCGGGCGGCGGGGGGAGTCGTCGTGGTCTCGGTTCGCGAGCCGGGTGGGTCGTCGTGGATGAATCTGGCCGTCCCCGACGTCGGGCCGACGGGAGAGTTCTCGGCCCGCATCGCCGTGCCGCTCGCCACCGGGACGCGGGTGCTGGCCGAGGTGATCTCGTGCACATGGTGCACGGGAGCCCGTGCCATCGTGACCGTGCGGTGAGATGAACCGCGGCCCTGGACACGTCCGCATGACTAGGCTTCGGAG
>WLND01000145.1 GCA_009726075.1 Actinomycetota bacterium | reverse complement strand
TATCCAGCGCAAGGGAAGTCGCGCCTCGCCCGCGTGCGACAGGTCGAGTGTGGGCGTCACGTCCAGGGTGTCGAGATCGAGGTCGGGCTGGTAGAAGCGGTTGAAGAGGACGAGACCGTCGGCACCGGCACCGACCACGCGTTGGGCGAAGTTCGCCAGTGAAGAGAAGTACGGGGAGAGTTTCACGGCCAGTGGTACCTTCACCTCCGCGCGGACCGCGCTCACCAATTGCAGGTACCCGGATTCGACCTCGTCCGACGTGACGTTGGGATCGACGGCGAGGTCGTACATATTGAGTTCGATCGCGGATGCACCCGCGTCTTCGAGCAGGCGCGCGTAGCGGACCCATCCGCCGGCGGTCCGTCCGTTCACGCTTGCGACCACCGGGATCGACAGCCTGGACGTGGCCTCCTGCACCAGCCGCACGTGCCGATCTAGGCCGAGGTGGCCGAGTACGAGATCAGGGAAGTAGTCCTGTGCCTCGGCGTGGCGCCCAGAGCTCTCCTCGAAGCGATCATGGAAGGTCATCTCCTCCGATTCGACGTCCTCCTCGAAAAGGCTTGGCAGGACGACGGCGCCGACTCCGGCGGCCTCGAGCAGGAGCAGGTCGTTCACGTTCCCGGTCAGCGGCGACGGGGAAGCGACGAGTGGAGTGCGGAGCGTCAGGCCGAGGTATGCGGTGGTGAGGTCCGTCATGAGGGCTCTCCATCCGTCGGTACGGTCCTCTCGACGCCGGCAAGCTGTTCGTAGTAGTGCCAACGTTCGTTGATGTCTGCCTGCGCGAGGGCCTCGAGATGCCGGGCGCGCTCGGGGTCCCGTCGAGCGAGTGCGGCGAACCGAGTTTCTCGCGACTGGAATTCGTGAAGCGGGAGCGACGGCTTCTTTGAATCGAGGCTGAACGGGTGCGCTCCAGGCTCCGGGCTCGGGTGGAATCGGTAGAGGGGCCAGTAGCCAGATTCGACCGCCGACTTCTGGTGGCTCATCGACGTCGACATCTCGATCCCGTGGGCGATGCATGTCGAGTACGCAATGACGAGGCTGGGTCCGGGGTGGGCAACGGCCTCGCGAAGGGCGCGCACGGTCTGCGTCTCATTCGCGCCCACGGCGATCTGGGCGACATAGACATCGCCGTAGCCCTGAGCAAGGAGGCCAAGGTCCTTCTTGCGCTGACCCTTGCCGTTACTGGCGAACTTGGCAATCGCTCCCCGCGGTGTTGCCTTGGACGCCTGGCCCCCGGTGTTGGAATAGACCTCGGTGTCGAGCACCAGGATGTTGACATTACGCCCGGACGAGAGCACGTGGTCGAGGCCTCCGAATCCGATGTCGTACGCCCATCCGTCGCCGCCGACGATCCAGATGCAGACTGGCGCCAGAGCGTCTGCCAGGCTGGCGAGGGCCACCGCATCGGCATCGGCCTGGCCCTGCAGGCGGTCGCGGAGGGTCTTGATGAGATCGCGCTGGCGGATCATTCCGGCCTCGTCCTCGGGTCCCGGCTCATCATCGAGCAGCGCGGAGGCCAGGGCCGGCCCGATTCTCGGGGCGAGGTGCGCGGTGAGCCTGCGGGCGGTTTCACGCTGCACATCGGCTCCGAGCCTGAGCCCGAGGCCGAACTCGGCATTGTCCTCGAACAACGAGTTGCTCCAGGCCGGGCCTCGGCCATCGGCGTTCGCCGACCAGGGGGTTGTCGGAAGATTCCCGCCGAAAATTGACGAGCACCCGGTGGCGTTGGCCACGACCATGCGGTCGCCGAACTGCTGCGAGAGGAGTTTGAGATAGGGGGTCTCACCGCACCCGGAGCAGGCGCCGGAGAATTCGAAGAGCGGCTGGAGAAGCTGCGAACCCTTCACTGTGTCAAGGCGCACTTCGGTCCTGTCGACTTCGGGCAGGGTCAGGAAATGCTCGAAGCGCGGGCGTTCTGCATCGCGGTGCTGGTTCGCCGGCATCATGTCGATCGACTTGTGACGAGCCTCGCTCTTGCTGCGCGCCGGGCAGACATCGACGCAGATGCCGCAGCCAGTGCAGTCATCGGGAGCGACCTGCACCGTGAGGCGACTCCCCGGTGGTAGGTCCTTGCCTCCGTAGGGCTTGCTCTTGAAGTCCTCCGGCGCCCCGTTGAGTTCGGACTCAGGAAAGGCCTTCATTCGGATGGCGGCGTGCGGACAGACGATCGCGCATTTGCCGCAGTCGATGCAGAGGTCGGGGTCCCAGATGGGGATGCTCTCCGCGAGCCCGCGCTTCTCCCAGCGGGCAGTGCCGGTCGGGAAGGTGCCATCGACAGGCAGTGCGCTGACCGGAAGCAGATCCCCCTCTCCAGCCAGAAGGCGCGCGGTCACCCTGGTGACGAAGTCCGGGGCGCTCGACGGGACCGGGTCCAGGCGGTGGACGCCCTCGACCGAAGCGCGGGGGATTGGCACCTGGTGGAGTTCAGAGAGCGAGGCGTCGATAGCGGCATGGTTGCGATCGACGACGGTCTGCCCGCGATGAGAGTAGGCATGTGCCACATTCGCCTTGATGAGAGCGATGGCCTCCTCTCGGGGCACGACGCCCGACAGGGCAAAAAAGCAGGCCTGCATTACCGTGTTGATCCGATTGCCGAGCCCTGCGGAGGCCGCGATGCGAGTTGCGTCAATCGTCCACACGTCAAGGCCCTTGTCAATGATCTGCGATTGAACCTCGAAGGGGAGGAAGCGCCAGAGCACGTCGGGCGGATGAGGGGCATTGAGCAGCACCGTCGCACCGTGGCGGGCGATATCGAGAATCGGCATCCGAGACAGCAGCCCGAACTGATGGCAGGCAACGAAATCGGCGCCCGTGATGAGGTAGGTCGAGCGAATTGGCTCGGTGCCAAAGCGCAGGTGCGACACGGTCACGGATCCAGATTTCTTGGAGTCGTAGACGAAGTAGCCCTGAGCCCACAGGTCGGTGTGATCGCCGATGATCTTGATGGTCGCCTTGTTCGCCCCGACCGTGCCATCACTGCCGAGGCCGTAGAACACGGACTGCTGGGCCGTGCATGGACTGGGTGCGTCCTTCGATACGGGCAGCGACAGGTGCGTCACGTCATCAACGATTCCGACAGTGAAGCGGCTTCTGGGCGTCGATGCCGCGAGATCGTCAAGCACGGCAAGGGCGTGCGATGCCGTGAACTCCTTGGAACCGAGTCCGTAGCGACCGCCGGTCACCAGGGGCGGTGTCCCACCCCAACGCTCTGCGAGGCTCAGTGCGACATCGAGATGCAGGGGTTCGGCTGGAGCGCCGGGCTCCTTCACGCGGTCGAGGACGGCGATCCGGCGCACTGTGGGCGGCAGGGCATGCACGAAGGCCTCAATGGGGAACGGTCGGTAGAGGCGAATGACCAGGACACCGACCCTCCGGCCGGCACTGTTCGCCTGCTCGACCGCCTCGATAACGGCACCGCTTGCCGAGCCCATGACGACGATCACATGCTCGGCGTCTGCGGCCCCTCTGTAGTCGACGAGGTGATAGGCCCGCCCCGTGCGCGCCTCAAGGGAGGAGAAGGCATCGGCCACGGTCTCCGGAAGCTTGTCGTAGAACGGATTCGCAGCCTCGCGTGCCTGAAAGAAGACATCTGGGTTCTGGGCGCTGCCACGGAGAACGGGGTGATCAGGCGACAGACCTCGTGCTCGATGGTCCAGGACGTCCTGAGGCCGTATTGCCGCCCGAAGGTCGTCGTCGTCGAGCAGTGAGATCTTGTTGATCTCATGTGAGGTTCGAAAACCATCGAAGAAATGGATGAACGGAACTCGAGACCGGAGGGTCGATGCGTGGGCAACCAGGGCGAAGTCATGCGCCTCCTGCACAGAGGAGGCGCACAGGATCGCCCAGCCCGTGCCGCGGGCGGCCATGACATCCGAATGGTCCCCGAAGATGGACAGCGCATGGGTGGCAAGGGAGCGGGCGGCAACGTGAATCACCGCCGGGGTGAGCTCGCCCGCGATCTTGTACATGTTCGGGACCATGAGAAGGAGCCCTTGGGAGGCGGTGAAGGTCGTTGCAAGGCAGCCCTTTTGCAGGGCACCGTGGAGTGCTCCGGCCGCCCCTGCCTCGGACTGCATCGACATCACCTGAGGCACGTCGCCCCAGATATTGACGCGACCCTGAGCGCTCCAGGCGTCGGCGAGCTCCCCCATGGGCGAGGCTGGTGTTATCGGATAGATGGCGCAAACATCGCTGAGGCGATAGGCGATGAGAGCGGCAGCCTCGTTTCCGTCAATGCAGGTCAGCACTTGTCCCACGCTAGGAGTTTGGACCCCCGTCCGGTAGGGACCTTCGACCTCGGCTATCCAGCGAGCCGATCCTCGCGTCGAACGGCAGTGCAACGAAGTGAGCCAATCGTGAGCCTTACTCCATGTGGCAGCGAGGTTGCTCTGTCACGGTCAGGTCTCGAGCAAATGAGTCCGTGCCCGCGTGAACCAGGAGGCTTCCGTCGTGTTGAACATCGCCATGGTCAGTACCTACCCGCCGACGCAATGCGGCCTTGCCACCTTCACCCGATCGCTGGGGCAGGGAATGCGCGAGTGCGGGATCGAGAGCGATGTGGTTCGACTCTCACCAGAGCACGAGCCGAATCCGGGCCGACCTGTCGTGCATCAGCACGTGACGGGGCAGGGGCTGCGCGACACGCTCAAGGTGCTCAACACCTATGACACGGTGATTATTCAGCACGAATATGGGATCTTCGGCGGGCCCGACGGGGATGACGTCCTCAATCTCATGTCCGGTATCAAGGTGCCGGTGATTGTCGTCCTGCATACGGTATTGGCGGCACCAAGGCTTCATCAGAGATATGTGCTGCAGCGCATCATCGATCGTGCTGACGCACTGGTCACCATGACCGAGACGGGACGTCGAAACCTCTTGCGCGGATACGACGTGAATCGCCAGAAGGTTCATGTCATACCCCACGGCGCTGCGGACCTTCGAGCAGCGAGGGGCAGCCAGGACGGCAAGCGCGCGTCGACCGTCCTGACCTGGGGGCTGCTCAGCGAGGGGAAGGGGATCGAGTGGGGCATTGAAGCCATCGCCATGCTGGCCGAGGCAAACCCCGAACTCAAGTACCTCGTCGCTGGGCAGACCCATCCCAAGGTTCTCGAGACGGAGGGCGAGCGATACCGAACCCGACTGGTGTCATTGGCCGAACGCCTGGGGGTGCAGTCGCGAGTGCACTTCGTGAACGACTACCTAGACCAGAAACTGCTGCACGGCCTCATCCAGAAGGCCGATATCGTGCTCCTCCCATACGACTCGAAGGATCAAGTGACCTCCGGCGTGCTCACCGAGGCAGTGGTCGCCGGGAAGCCGATCATCTCCACTCGCTTCCCCCATGCGATCGAGCTGCTCTCCAAGGGCGCCGGCTGGCTTGTCGAGCAGGGCGATGCAGTG
>WLND01000144.1 GCA_009726075.1 Actinomycetota bacterium | reverse complement strand
GCGATTGAGGGCCTCGCACACCTCGACGTAGCCGGAGTATGGGGTGACCATGAAGCAGGTGTGGGTGAAGTCGGCAACCTGACGCGACACGCCCTCGACGACATAGGGATTCGCATTGCCGACAGTCGTGACGGCGATGCCGGAGCCGAGGTCGATCATTGAGTTGCCATCGACGTCGATGAGCACCCCACCGCCGGCCTTGACGATGAACACCGGCCAGCTCACGCCGACGCCGGCAGACACTGCCTCGGTCTTGCGCGCGAGCAGTGCCTGCGACTTCGGGCCCGGGACGCTCGTGACGAGCCTGCGCTCCTGCGGGAGTTCGGTTTCGGTGCGCTCGGTGGTCAGCGTCATCATGGGCCTCTCGACGGGTGGACGTGGCTTTGCGTGTGAGAAGCGTATGGGAAAGCCCGGTGCCAGACGAGTCCAATGCGGATGGTTCGGCCCGGGTACGGTGTCCGCCATGGCACTGACGATTCGACAGGTGGTCGCCCTGCCCGATCTGGGCCTGCGCGTCCTCACACCCAACAGCGATCTCTCGCGGGTCGTCCGCTGGGTTGCCACCTCCGAGCTGAGCGACCCCGGTCCGTGGCTCGATGGGGACGAGCTCCTCCTCACCACGGGGATGCGGCTTCGCGACGACCCTGACTCCTGCGCCGCCTACGCCGAGGCGGTGATGGCATCCGGGGCAGCGGCACTCGGCTTTGGCATCGGGCTGACCTTCGACTCCGTGCCGCACGCCCTCCTTGAAGCGGGGCAGCGCATTGGGCTGCCGATCATCGAGGTGCCGACCCCCACTCCATTCGTTGCTGTGAGCAAGGCCGTGTCGAGATCCCTCGCGGCTGAGGAGTACGAGGCTGCCGAGCGATCGTTCGGCACCCAGCGATCACTCATCCGGGCCGCACTGAAGGAGGGCGGCGACGTCAACGTGGTCTCCTTGCTCGCACGGCATGTGAACGGTTTTGCCGTGTGCGTCGATGCGGCCGGCGGGGTGCGGGCAGCATCGCCTCCCGGGGCCGCCAGGCGCATCGGCGAGTGGCGCGCCGAACTTGAGCGGCTGCGCCCCCAGGGGGTTCGCGCGTCGTCGGTCATCTCCAATGCCGACGAGCACGTGGCGATCGTCCCGCTCGGCGTCAAAGGAGGGGGAGACGGATTCCTCATCCTCGGAGCATCGAGTGCACTCCAGGCCAATGATGTCGCGGTGATGAACCTGGCCGTCTCCCTGCTCTCATGGGGCCTCGTTCGCGACGCCGGACGGGGAAGCGCGTGGCACCGACTGGCCATCGATGCCATACGCCGCGAGGGCTCGGCACAGGTTCCGATGGCCGAGCTCGGGCTCGGCTCGCTCGAGCACGGATCGGCACGTATCGTGCTCGCGATTGCCGCTGAGTCAGCTGACGCGGGGACTGTCAGTCATGCTGGCGATCATGCGGGCGAGCTGGCTGCGGCGATCAACGCGCTGCCCTCATCGATCGCGACAGCCCTCGGCGACGGGCAGGTCCTGGCCTTCATCCCGGAGTCCGTGGTCGCGCGCCCCGATGCCCGAAAGCTCCTGGAGGAGGCCGGCCGGGCCGTGGTCTCGGGCCCGGTCGACCTTGACGACGTCCCCGCTGTCGAGGCGACCATCGTCCGGGCCAGACGAACCGCGCTGTCTCGTCCGGGCCTCACCCGACTCGACGATGCGAGCGCGATCGGGCTGGCCGGACTGGTCGATCCCGGTACGGCCAGGGCCTGGGCGCATGAGTACCTGCGGGGCCTCCGCGAATCGAGCGAGGGACCAGAGCTCCTGGTCACGCTTCGAGCCTGGCTGGCCAGTCACGGGCAGGTCGATGCCACCGGATCAAGCCTCGGGGTGCATCGCCACACCGTTCGCCACCGGCTTCGACGGGCCGAGGCCCTGCTCGGTCGGGGGCTCGACGACCCGCAGGTGCGCGCAGATCTCTGGTTCGCGCTCGGGCAGGTCGACCCGTGAAACGCGGTCGCCGATTGGCAACCCACCTCTCCTGACTGGATGGCAGCCCCAAGCTGGGCGGGCCGATGTGGACTGCGGTCGCGTCGTGGGAGCCCCTAGATTGACCGGCATGACCTCTCATATCGCCCGCCACTGGCCCGCCTTGATCGCCGGCACCGCTTCAGACAACGGCACGCGCGCCGAGGTCACCCACCCGGGCGATGGGTCTGTGGTCGGCACCTACACGATCCCGGACGCCGCGAGCGTGGAGGCTGCGATCGAGGGGGCGTGGCAGGTTCGAAAGCAGGCGCAGGCCACGACGGCGGCGCAGCGGGCAGCAGCGCTCACCCACGTGTCTCGCAGGCTCGAGGAGCGGGTCGACGAGGTGGCTGCCCTCATCACCGCCGAGAACGGGAAGCCGATCACCTGGTCGCGAGCCGAGGCGACGCGAGCTGCCTCGACCTTCCGATGGGCGGCCGAGGAGGCCCGACGCTTCAACGGGGAGTTTCAGCGGCTCGATACCGAGACCGCCACAGCGGGCCGCGCGGCCATCATTCGCCGGTTTCCGCACGGGCCGGTGCTGGGCATCTCGCCGTTCAACTTCCCGGTCAACCTCGTTGCCCACAAGATCGCTCCGGCCCTTGCCGTCGGCGCCCCCATCGTCGTGAAGCCGGCGCCGGCAACCCCGCTCGGCGCCCTGCTGCTTGGCGAGCTGCTCGCAGAGACCGACCTGCCGGCCGGCATGTTCTCGGTCATACCGGTCGGCAACGACGTCGCGCCGTCACTGGCCCTTGACCCGAGGCTCCCGGTGATCTCCTTCACCGGCTCAGAGACCGTCGGATTTGCGATCCAGCGCGACGTGCCGAGTAAGCACATCGTCCTCGAACTCGGCGGCAACGCGGCCGCGATCATCCTCGGCGACTACGACAGCGATCACGACCTCGAGTGGGCCGCACAGCGCATCGCCATGTTCGGCAACTCGCAGGCGGGCCAGACCTGCGTGTCGGTGCAGCGGATCTTCGTCGTCGAGTCGGTGGCCGAGCGGTTCATCGCCCGGCTCGTCGATGCGGTGCGAGGCCTTGCGAGCGGCTCGCCGTGGGACGCCGCGACCGTCGTCGGCCCCATGATCAGCGAGGCGGCCGCCGCGCGTGTGGAGGAGTGGGTCACGGAGGCGGTGGACGCCGGTGCCGAGCTCCTCTCGGGCGGCACCCGGAACGGCACCTACATCGTCCCGACCCTGCTCGCCAACGTCGACCCGTCCGTCCGGGTCTCCTGCGAGGAGGTCTTCGGCCCGGTGATGTCGGTTCAGGTCATCAAGGACCTTGATGAGGGCATCGACCTCGTCAACGCCTCGAGGTTCGGCCTCCAGACCGGTGTCTTCACCCACAACATCCAGCAGATCTTCACGGCACACCGCGAACTCGAGGTCGGCGGCGTCATCATCGGCGATGCTCCGACCTTCCGCGCCGACCAGATGCCCTACGGCGGGGTCAAGGCCTCGGGAGTCGGACGCGAAGGACTCCGCTCGGCGATGGTGGACTTCACCCATGAGCGGGTGCTCGTCCTCACCGACCTGCCACTCTAGGCGCGGGGCGTGGACGGTGCGGGCCGGCGAATGTCAGCGTCGTCGTTAGGGTGGGCGCATGACTGAATTCGCGAACCACGAGCACTTGAACCATCACCACCGCGACACGCTGACCACGTTGTTCGTCCACCCGACGAGCGGCAATCTCAAGTGGGTCGATGTTTTGAGCCTGCTCGGTGCCGTGGGCACGGTTGAGGACAAGTCCGGTGGCGACGTCCGAGTCGTGCTCGGCTCCGAGACTGAGGTCTTCCAGGCCCACCACGACAAGGACCTCACGATGGAGCAGATCGCCGATCTCCGGCGCATGTTCAGGCACGCCGGGTTCGTCGCGACCCCGGCGGCTGACGGCGCGCAGGAGGGCTGAGCACCCTTGCGCCGGATCGTCCTGCTCGGCAGCACCGGGTCGATCGGCACCCAGGCCCTTGATATCGCTCGCCGGAACCCCGGCCTGCTCGACATCGTCGGCCTTGCGGCCGGGGGATCCGATGTCGAGATGCTCGCCCGGCAGGCGCTCGACTTCAGTGTCGAGGTCGTCGCGGTCGCCCGGGCGACAGCGGTCGAGGACCTGCAATTGGCCTTCTACACCGAGGCCAAGCGTCGCGGCTATGCCAAGGGTGAGTTCGCGGTTCCGGCGATCCTCGCCGGACCGAGGGCGGCAATCGAGATCGCCGAGTGGCCCTGCGATGTCGTGCTCAACGGCATGGCGGGGGCCGCTGGCCTCGAGCCGACCCTGGCTGCCCTGCGAGCGGGCCGCACCCTGGCGCTGGCCAACAAGGAGTCGCTTATCATCGGCGGACCCCTGGTCAAGGCCCTTGCCGTGCCCGGGCAGATCGTGCCGGTCGACTCCGAGCACTCGGCGCTCGCACAGGCGCTCCGGTCGGGCACGGCAGGCGAGGTCCGGCGCCTTGTGCTCACCGCAAGCGGCGGGCCGTTCAGGGGGTGGTCGGCCGATCAGCTGGCCACCGTCACACCCGACCAGGCGCTCAAGCACCCCACCTGGGCGATGGGCCCCCTCGTGACCGTGAACTCCGCCACGCTCATGAACAAGGGCCTGGAGATCATCGAGGCCCACCTGCTCTTCGACATTCCCTTCGAGCGCATCGACGTCGTGGTCCATCCGCAATCGGTCGTGCACTCGATGGTCGAGTTCACCGATGGGTCGACCATCGCGCAGGCGAGCCCTCCCGACATGCGCCTGCCCATTGCGCTCGGGCTTACGTGGCCCGATCGCATCCCCGACGCCATCCCGGGCTGCGACTGGAGCACGGCCGCGACCTGGGAGTTCTTCCCCCTCGACGAGGATGCCTTCCCCGCGGTGTCACTCGCACGGCGAGCCGGAGCTGCCGGAGGGACCGCCCCGGCGGTGTTCAACGGGGCCGACGAAGCCTGCGTCGGAGCCTTCCTCGAGGGCCGCATCGCGTTCACCCAGATCGTCTCGACGGTGGCCGCCGTCCTCGACGAGCACCTCTCGGCTGGCGGTGCCACCGGTCTGACCGACGAGCCAGCTCTCGGATCCGTCTTCATCCCAGGGAACGATGCGACACTGTCAGACGTCATATCTGCAGACGCCTGGGCCCGCGGGCGTGCGCTCGAACTCGCGAAAGGATCCGCCTGATGCTCGAATCCGTCGGCATCGTCCTGTTCGCCCTGCTCATCGGGGCGTCGATAGCGCTCCATGAGCTCGGCCACCTCATCCCGGCCAAGCGGTTCGGGGTTCGGGTCACCGAGTACATGATCGGCTTCGGGCCGACCGTGTGGTCGAAGGTCAAGGGCGAGACCTCCTACGGGCTAAAGGCGGTGCCCCTCGGCGGCTATATCCGGATGGTCGGCATGCTGGCCCCGGCCGAGGGCGACCCGGACGGCACCGCACGCTCGATG
>WLND01000143.1 GCA_009726075.1 Actinomycetota bacterium | reverse complement strand
GACTCGGTCGCCGGGCTCGTGGCAAGGCCGAGGCCTGCGGCAATGGTGATCATCGACAGCACGACGATGCCGGCGTATGGCGAGTCGACCTTCACTGTCGCGGCCATGACGAAGCCGGCAGCCATCACGAGCAAGCCGATAGTGACGATGGCCTTGGACCCGAATCGATGCATGAGGACGATCGCGACCGGCGACATGATCCCCGTGGCGAATGCGAAGGGCAGCGTGCGGATTCCGGCCTCGAGCGGGCTGAATCCCTGGACGAGCTGGAGAAACTGGGTGATGAGGAAGATGAATCCGAAGAGGGCGAAGAAGGCCGTGGTGATCGACAGGCTCGCCGCCGAGAACCTGGCGTTCGAGAACAGGCGGACATCGAGCATGGGGTGCGCGCGGCGGCGTTCGACCAGCGCGAAGACGCCGAGCAGTGCCAGGCCGCCGATGAGCGCCGAGAGGATTGCCGGCGAGGTCCATCCCCAGGCCGGCGCCTCGATGATGCCCCAGATGAGCAGGCCGACCGCGGCCGCGGAGAGCACCAGGCCCTTGTAGTCCATCGGGCCGACCTTCGGGTCGCGCGATTCGGGCAGGATCCAGGCCCCGAGGGCGATCGCGATGAACGCGATCGGGATATTCACGACGAAGATGGAGCCCCACCAGAAGTGCTCGAGGAGCACGCCACCGGTGATGGGTCCGACCGCGACCGCAACCCCGACCATGGCGGTCCAGATGCCAATCGCGGCAGCACGCTCCTTGGGATCGGTAAACATATTGACGAGGATGGCGAGGGTGGCCGGGAAGATGAGTGCAGCGCCGATCCCCATGAGTGCTCGCGCACCGATGAGCTGCCCAGACGTGGTCGCCATGGCCGCGGCACCCGAGGTGATCGCGAACAGCAGGAGGCCCAGCTGGAGGGCGCGCTTGCGCCCGAAGCGGTCGCCGAAGTGCCCCATCGTGAGCAGGAGTGCGGAGAACACGAGCGTGTAGGCATCGACGATCCACTGCAGTTGCGTGGTGCTGGCCCCGAGATCCCGATTGAGGGTCGGCAACGCCACGTTGACGATCGTGTTGTCGACCACTGCCATGAGCAGGCTCAGGCACAGGATCCCCAGCGCTATCCAGCGGCGACTCTTGCTCAGCGTGGCCATAGGGGCACCATCCAATTCGGCTCGACGTTATGGATCATTGTTCTATAACTATGGGACGGTATGCTACTTGCGTGCCTCCGTCACCGCAAGGCCCTCGAGTTCGCACCCCGAGCCTTGACGTCACCGATTCGCTCATCGAGGCGGCACTCTCGATCCTCGAGCACGAGGGCATTGCAGCCCTGACCGTTCGCTCGGTCGCGTCGAAGGCCGGCGTCGCCCCGATGGGCGTCTACTCGCGGTTCGGCAGCAAGGACGGCCTGCTCCAGGCGCTCTTCGTCCACGGCTTCGAGACCCTCGAACGAGCGATCAATCCGCCACCGGCCGACACGCCTGTTCGACGGCTCGCCGAGGGCTGCATCGGCTACCGGCACTTCGCCATCGAGAATCCTCAGCTCTACCACCTGATGTTCGAGCAGATGATGCTCCTCGAGCTCTCGCCTGAGGCGCAGAGCACCGCGAAGCGCACCTTCGAGGTTCTCGTCGAGCGGGTGCAGGCCGCGATGTCGGCAGGCGACCTCACGACCGCGTCGGCAACCGAGGTGGCCCAGCAGATCTGGAGCGCTATCCACGGCTCGGTCAGCCTGGAGATCGCCGGCGTGCACTTCGCGCAGGATCGCGCCGCCAATTACTCCGCGATGCTCGCTGCCCTGCTACGCGGCTTGTCACCGTAGCTGCGATCGACATCAACACCGCGCCACGTCCTCGACGGCGAGGCGCTGCGGTCCGACAACGTCGGTGACCGACTCTTCGACCCACGGGCGCTCGTCGAGTCCGCGTCGACAGTACTGCCGCTCAACCCCGGCGATAGCTTCGCGAACGGCGCACAGGGCGACGTTGGCCACGCACGCCGGAGCGCTGGTTCGAGGGCAGGGAGATGGTCATCGCTGAGATCCACGGGATCGTCCGCCTTGAGAACCTCGTCGTCATGGATGGCGCCTGATGGCGCGAACCCTCGACGAGACGCGCCGCTGGATGCAGCTGGGGACGGCTCTCATCAGCAATGCCTTCAAGGGTCTCGATGACACGAATTTCGCAGCCGAGATCGAGCTGCCGGGCTGGACTCGGGGGCACCTCGTCGCTCACCTGTCCGCAAACGCCGATGCCATCGGCAACCTTGTGCACTGGGCAGCCACGGGCGAACCCACGCCGATGTACGCATCGCAGGGTCAGCGCAATGGCGAGATCAACGCAGGAAGCCAGAAGCCGGGGCACAGATCACGCAGTGGTTCAATCGCTCAGCGGCGCAACTCGCCTAAGTGATGGCCAATCTGCCTGCCGCGCAATGGAATTCAGCAGTCCTCAGCGCCCAGGGCCGCACGGTCCCTGCATCCAAGACTCCGTCGATGCGATCTCGCGAGGTCACGGTGCACGGAGTTGACCTCGAGGCGGGCATCGGCTTCGGCGACCTACCCGTCGACTTCCTTGCCGCCCTCTGCAGCGATATCGCCGGCTAGCGCAGCCAGCCTGACGGCTCAGAATCCGCGTGACCGGTGCGATCGCCGACCTCCCCGCATACCTCGCAGATCGCGGCAGCGCGGGCGTCGAGGCTGACGGCTCGGGTGCTCCTGCGCTGGCCGCCTGGCTCTGAGCCCACTGCCCCTCATCGAGTACCCCCAGTGCCCCAGGGCAATCTCGCAGAACGCCGTTACGCAGCCGCAATAGCGATCGTCCAGATTCAGGCCCTATCTCCTGCCGAATCGTCGGCGGTAGCGAATAGTGACGGTGGCTCGCCGCGCGGCGGGCCCGTCCTGAACCGCCGCCCCATCACCGCGGTCGTCGATCGGGCCCCGTAGCCCGAGGGATCGAAGTGCGGCCTTGACGGCTGCGGCGCGGGCTGTCGAGAGCGAGCCGTCATTGTCATTCGCGCCAGTGTCGCGGACGAAGCCGACGACACGCGTCCCTGCCGCATCGCTGCCGGCCGCCGTGACCAGTCGGCGCAGCGTCGCCATTCCCTGCGCGGTGATCTTCGCGGACATCGGAGCGAAGAACACGCTGGCCCGCTTCTTTTTCACTGCAACAACTCCGGCACCCTTCACGAGGATTCCGATCGACAGGCTGCGCACCGAACCGTCGGGGGCATACCCGTTCATCTGCAAAGTCCGGGTACCCGGAGCGATCCCCGCGGGGACCGGGACATCGCCATCAAAGGCGCCGGTGCCATCGGTGACGAGATCGCCCATGAGGATGTCGGGCAGGACGTAGAACCTGATCGTCGAGCCCGGTAGGTAGCCATCGCCGGACGACGCAACGACCGGTGCCACTGAGGTCACGCCCGTGCCGGTCGCCCCATGCGCCCACCTGACCGCGGACCGCATCGTTGCACGCGCAATGGGCAGGGCACCTGACCTGCCCGGCTGCACCGATTGCACGACCAGTGCTCTCGACGCACCCAACGGCAGTGGAATGCCGTCATCACCGAGACCGCCGAACGAAGCGATGAAGCCCGGCCCCGACGCGGTGATCACTGTCGGACGAGGGCCCGGCTCCGGGTCAACTGCCACAGGCACGAGCTGTCCGCCGACGAGCAGCAGCGACCCGCCAGGGCGCACGCCCTCAGGCGGCAGCGCACCTCCGCCCGCTGCGGTAACCGGGATAAGCCCCTCGACAGGTGCGGCAATCATCGTCGCCGTTGGGGCCGATGTCGGCGTTGGGAGTCCCGCAGGCGCGGGTGCTGGTGCGGGCGTTGGGACAGGGGTTGGTGCCGGGCTAGATACGTATTCCGTTGCTATTCCACCGAATGTCGTAGGAGGAGCCGGCCATCCGGCGCCCGTGGGGATGAGGACCTTCGTTGCCGGGACGAATAGGAAGATTGAGCTCCCGATCGTCGGAGGTGCGCCCGCGAACGTGATTGAGGTTAACGCAGTGGCAAAGGCAAACGCCATGTTGCCAAGCGACATCACGCCCGATCCAAGGGTCACCGACACGAGGCTCGATGCGCCCTGGAATGCATTTGCTCCTACCGACGTCACGCCGTTCGGGATGGCGATGGACGTCAGGCCCGTCGATGCAAACGATGAAGCGCCGATGCTCGTGAGCCCGCTCCCAAGGGTCGCAGTGGCAAGGGCGGGGTTGGACATGAAGGCTTGAGGTCCAAGCGTCGTGACCGTACCGGGAATCGTGATCGACGTAAGGCCGCAACTCTTGAATGCCGCTTCTCCAATGGTAAGCACGCCACTGTTCAGTGTGACCGAGGCAAGTGCCGGATTGGTCGAGAACGCTTCCTTCCCGATCGCGGTGACGCTGGTCGGCACATTCACCGACGTCATCCTCGTGCCATAGAAGGCGTAGTCACCCAATGTCAGAACACCCGAGCCAAGGGACAATGAGGTCAGCGACGAGTCGAAAGCAAAGGCCAGATCTCCAATTGATCTCATCGAATCGGGGATCACGATCGAGGTGATTGCCGTGCTTTGAAAGGCACTTTTGCCGATCGACGCCACACTAGATCCGAGGGTGACCGACGCCAGAGAATTGGCATCCTTGAAAGCCCCTTCGCCAACAGACGTCACGCTGTTCGGAATGCTGACTGAGGTGAGTCGGGCACCGACAAACGCTTCTTTCCCAAGCGTCAGGAGACCACTCACCGGCCCCGCGAACGAAACTGATGTGAGGTCCGAGTACGCAACGGCCTGCTCGCCGATTGCTGTGACGCTCACCGGCACGATCAATGAAGTGAGTCTCTTATCATAAATTGCGCGGTAGCCGACGGTTGTCACCGTGTAGGTCGTGTCTGGTGCTGGAGACACACCCGGGACAAGGATGCTTGACGGAATCGTGACTGATCCGGCGCACGGTGAACACGCGGTGATCGTAGCCGTCGAGCCGGAGGTTGTGTACGTCCATGTATTCGTGCCATCCGCGTACGTATCCGCTGATGCCTGCGGCGCACCTGCGACTCCGAGACTGGCGAAGACCAGCGCGCTGCCCACGAAAGCCGCAAGTCCATGCTTACCCCGAACGCCCTTCGTCACGATCAGGGCAGGCGATGCCTCATAGTTGGGATGACTCATCCGTGCCGGATCCTAGAAGACATACGCCGACAATAGGCACCTCCTATACGACGTCTGGTTCAAATGTTCCCAAAATAGAACATTTTGATCCGCGTGCCTCGAAATGCCAGCGAACTTCTTTCCTGCGCGGCTCGAGCCCCTTCAGAGCGAGTTCGGCAGGCCCGCTGCGCGGATGAACTCACGGGCGGCGACCACCCGCGCACTCCCCTCATCTGTCATATCCGCCCCGATGAGCGCCATGCTCCTACTCAGCACGTTATGGACCGCCCT
>WLND01000142.1 GCA_009726075.1 Actinomycetota bacterium | reverse complement strand
GGGCTCAGTCTCGACGACTTCGATGTCTGGGCCTTCGTGGCATCCCAGCGCTAGCTGGGGCCGATACTGGCTCGACGTTGAGCCGCGGAGACCGCTCTCCGCCCTACCAGCCGCGCTCGCGCCACGTGTCGAGGTGGGGCCGCTCGGCACCGATCGTCGTATCCGACCCGTGACCGGGGTACACCCACGTCTCGTCCGGCAGAACGTCGAAGAGCTTGGTCGACACATCGTGCAGGAGCGAGGCGAATCGTCCGGCATCGCCCTTCGTGTTGCCGACCCCGCCCGGGAACAGGCAGTCGCCGGTGAAGAGGTGCGGCTGGCCCTCGGGATTTCGATAGAGCAAGGCAATCGAACCGGGAGTGTGGCCGACCAGCTCGATCGCCGTGAGCTCGATGTCGCCGAACGTCACGGCGTCGCCGTCGCTGATGCGGATGTCGGTGGGCACGGGGATGTCCTGCGCGTCATTGATGCCCGCAGCGGTGCGGGACCCGGTGGCGGCGACCACCTCGGCGAGTGCCTGCCAGTGATCGTGGTGCGAGTGGGTCGTGACGACGAGCTCTGGCTGCCGATCGCCGATGAGCATGAGCAGCCGATCTGGCTCCGCCGCTGCGTCGATGAGCAACTGGGCCCCGGTTGTTCGGCAGCGCAGGAGGTAGGCGTTGTTGTCGTATGGGCCCACGGCAATCTTGCTGATGATCATGAGCGGAAGCTCGTGGACATCGGCAGGTCCGGCGACCGAGACGTTCCCGGTATACATTGCACTGTCCTCTCGTCGTGGGGATGCTGATCAGAAGGGACCATCTCGTGGGAGACCGGCTCGTTGTTCGGGGTGCCCGCGAGCACAACCTTAAGGACGTCTCACTCGACCTGCCACGCGATGCGCTCATTGTCTTCACCGGCCTATCGGGCTCAGGCAAGTCGAGCCTCGCGTTCGACACCATCTTCGCCGAGGGGCAGAGGCGCTACGTCGAGAGCCTGTCGGCGTACGCCCGGCAGTTCCTGGGGCAGATGGATAAGCCCGACGTCGACTTCATCGAGGGCCTGTCGCCTGCGGTGTCCATCGACCAGAAGTCGACCTCGCGCAACCCGCGGTCGACCGTCGGCACCATCACCGAGGTCTACGACTACCTGCGCTTGCTCTACGCCCGCATCGGCGTCCCTCACTGTCCCGAGTGCGGCTCGGTCATCGCCCGGCAGACGCCGCAGCAGATCGTCGATCAGGTGCTCGAGTTGCCGGTCGACTCCCGTTTCCAGGTGCTCGCCCCGGTCGTGCGCGAGCGCAAGGGGGAGTACGCGGAGCTGTTCCGCCAGTTCCAGACTCAGGGGTACTCGCGCGTGCGGGTCGACGGCACGGTCGTCGGCCTTGACGAGGTGCCTGTGCTGAAGAAGCAGGAGAAGCACACGATCGAGGTCGTGGTCGATCGGCTCTCGGTGAAGCCAGATTCGCGGCGGCGCCTCACCGATTCGATCGAGACCGCCCTCAAGCTCAGCAGCGGCCTGGTCGTCCTCGATTTCGTCGATCTCGATGAGACCGACCCGAATCGAGAGCGGGTCTTCAGCGAACATCTGGCCTGCATCAAGGACGGCCTGTCATTCGAGGAGCTCGAGCCGCGGTCGTTCTCGTTCAACTCGCCCTTCGGCGCGTGCCCCGAGTGCACCGGCCTGGGCACGAGGCGCGAGGTCGACGAGGAGCTCGTCACTCCCGACACGGATCTGTCCCTGAACGAAGGCGTGATCGCACCATGGGCCGGCGGCAACGTCTCCGACTACTTCAAGCGACTCCTCGAGGCCTTGTGCGATGACCTCGAGATCGACATGGACACGCCGTGGTCCGATCTGCCTGCCAAGGCGCGCACGTCGATCCTCCATGGGTTTCCGACCGAGGTGCATGTTCAATACAAGAATCGATACGGCCGAACCCGCAACTACCACACGAGCTACGAGGGCGTCATTCCCTACATCGAGCGTCGGCACTCGGAATCCGAGAGCGATGCCGTGCGCGAAAAGTTCGAGGGCTTCATGCGCGAGGTGCCGTGCCACGGTTGCCAGGGAACGCGGCTGAAGCCGTTGACCCTTGCGGTGACGATCGCCGACCACTCGATCGCCGAGTTCGCCCGCCTGCCCATCGGCGAGCTGTCACGGGTTCTCGGCGATCTCACGCTCTCCAAGCGCGATGCCGCGATCGCGACCCGCGTGCTCAAGGAGGTCAATGAGCGCCTGCAGTTCCTCGTCGACGTGGGCCTGCACTACCTGTCGCTCGATCGTCCGTCGGCGACGCTCGCTGGCGGGGAGGCGCAGCGAATCCGCCTGGCGACCCAGATCGGCTCGGGGCTCGTCGGCGTCCTCTATGTGCTCGACGAGCCCAGCATCGGGCTGCATCAGCGCGATAACCGTCGTCTCATCGAGACCCTGATCCGACTGCGCGACCTGGGCAACACGCTCATCGTGGTCGAGCACGACGAGGACACCATTCGCGTCGCCGACTGGGTCGTTGACATCGGGCCGGGGGCCGGTGAGCATGGCGGTCACGTCGTCGTGAGCGGGCCGGTCGAGGATCTGCTGAGCCACCCAGACTCGATCACCGGGCAGTACCTGACCGGCCGCCGATCGATCGAGGTGCCCTCGTCGCGGCGCCCACGGCAGGATCGCGAGATTGTCGTCCACCACGCCACCGAGCACAACCTTCGTGACGTCACGGTGTCCTTCCCCCTCGGGTGCCTTGTCGCGGTGACGGGCGTGAGCGGCTCCGGCAAGTCGACCCTCGTGAACGACGTTCTTTACAACGTCCTCGCCCGCGACCTCAACGGGGCCCGCCTCGTGCCGGGTCGGCACAAGCGCGTCGAGGGGCTCGAGCACATCGACAAGGTCGTGCACGTTGACCAGAGCCCCATCGGGCGGACCCCGCGCAGCAATCCGGCGACCTACACGGGAGTCTTCGACAACATTCGCAAGCTGTTCGCCGAGACGCCGGAGGCTAAGGTCCGGGGCTATCTGCAGGGCCGGTTCTCCTTCAACGTCAAGGGCGGACGTTGCGAGTCGTGCTCGGGTGACGGCACCTTGAAGATCGAGATGAACTTCCTGCCCGACGTCTACGTGCCGTGCGAGGTCTGCGCTGGCAAGCGCTACAACCGCGAGACCCTCGAGGTGCACTTCAAGGGCAAGACCATTGCCGAGGTGCTCGACATGCCGATCGAGGAGGCTCTGGAGTTCTTCGCGGCGGTGCCCCCGATCGCCCGCCATCTGGCCACCCTCGTCGATGTCGGACTCGGCTACGTGCGCATGGGGCAGTCCGCGCCGACCCTGTCGGGTGGTGAGGCCCAGCGCGTGAAGCTCGCGGCGGAACTCCAGAAGCGGTC
Organism: Actinomycetota bacterium; assembly: GCA_009726075.1. Taxonomy (GTDB): domain Bacteria; phylum Actinomycetota; class Actinomycetes; order S36-B12; family S36-B12; genus WLND01. Next base: position 2,076 of record WLND01000142.1, on the reverse strand, counting down.
GACGGGGCGCACCATCTACGTCCTCGACGAGCCGACTACGGGTCTGCACTTCGAGGACATCCGCAAGCTCCTCGGCGTGCTCCACTCGCTGGTCGACAAAGGCAACACAGTCCTGGTCATCGAGCACAATCTCGACGTCATCAAGACGGCAGACTGGGTGATCGACATGGGGCCCGAGGGCGGATCAGGCGGCGGCATGGTCGTAGCCACCGGTACCCCCGAGCACGTCGCCGGCACCGCAGGAAGCTACACGGGCGAGTTCCTGGCGACCATGCTGCAGGCAGCGGCGCACGCGGCGCCGGCACCGCCGGAGGCTGCCGTGCCGGCGAACGCTGGTGCTCCGGCGAAGACTGCCCGACGAAGCCGCGCGAAGGTGAAATAGCGTGAACGACCGAATGGAGGAACTCATGGTGGATCGACGAGTAGTTCTGCAGGCTACGGGGGTCGTGGCAGTCGGCGGCCTCATCGCCGCATGCAGCAACGGCGCCGGGAGCGGGGCAACATCGTCGCAGGCGGGGGCGAGTGCAAGCGGCGAGTCTGTGACCCTGGCATCAGTTGCCGACATACCGGTTGGCGGTGGCATCGTGAACGAGGAGGTGGCCGTCGTCGTGACCCAGCCGACATCTGGCTCGATCAAGGGCTTCACGGCAGTGTGCCCGCATCAGGGGTGCCTGGTCTCGACGGTTGTCGACAACGAGATCATCTGCCCGTGCCACGGCTCGAAGTTCTCGGCCGAGGACGGGGCAGTGATCGTTGGTCCGGCGACCCAAGGCCTCGCTGCCGCCGACGTGGCGGTGCAGGGTGACAGCGTCGTCCTCCGCTGACCGAGCCGGTCCAGTGGCGGGCGCGGCAGGATCCCGCGGCAGGGCCCTTCGCCCCCCATCGGGCTCGATCCCCACGAATCCCGGGGTGTACCGGTTTCGCGATCACCACGGACGCGTGATCTATGTCGGAAAGGCGCGCAATCTGCGTTCCAGACTGACGAGCTACTTCCAGGATCCGGCGGCCCTGCATCCGAGAACGGCCTCGATGGTGCAGACCGCCGTGGACGTCGACTGGGTCGTGGTCGGCACTGAGGTCGAGGCGCTCACCCTCGAGTACGCGTGGATCAAGGAGTACGACCCACGTTTCAACGTGAAATTCCGTGACGACAAGACCTATCCCTACCTGGCTGTCACGATGTCTGACGAGTTCCCGCGTGTGTCGGTCGTGCGCGAGGCAAAGCGCAAGGGCACCAGGTACTTCGGGCCCTACGCCCACGCCTGGGCCATCCGCGGCACCGTCGACGAGTTGCTCAAGGTGTTCCCGATTCGCTCGTGCCGCGACGGGGTGTTCAAGCGGGCCAAGGGGGTCGGCCGGCCATGCCTGCTCGGCTACATCGACAAGTGCAGCGCACCGTGCGTGGGCCGGGTGACCCCCGAGGAGCACCGCGCACTAGTGAACGACTTCTGCACGTTCATGGCCGGACAGTCCGATCGCTTCATCCGAGGGCTCGAACGCCAGATGCTGGCCGCATCTCAGGCGCAGGCCTACGAGGAGGCGGGCCGGCTCCGGGACAGGGTCGGAGTCCTGCGGCGGGCCCTCGAGCGAAACGCCGTGGTCTTCACCGACAGCACCGATGCCGACGTCATCGCGATGGTCGAGGACCCGCTCGAGGCAGCCGCCCAGGTCTTCCATGTTCGCGGGGGTCGCATTCGCGGCGAGCGGGGCTTCGTCCTCGAGAAATCCGAGGACCTCCTGAGCTCGGGGTATCTCGAGCGGATTCTTCAGCGCGTCTATGCCGACCAGAGCGACGCCGACATCCCGAAGGAGGTCCTCGTCTCATGCGAGCCCGAATCCGGTGATGCCTGGGCAGCGTTCCTGTCGCAGCAGCGCGGATCACGAGTCGACATCCGAGTGCCTCAGCGTGGCGACAAGCGAAGCCTCATGGACACCGCGATCCTCAATGCGAAGCAGTCGCTGGCCCAGCACAAGCTTCGTAGGTCCACCGACCTGACCTCGCGCAGCAAGGCGCTGCACGAACTGCAGGAGGCCCTCGGACTCGCGGAGGCACCGCTTCGCATCGAGTGCATCGAT
>WLND01000141.1 GCA_009726075.1 Actinomycetota bacterium | reverse complement strand
TTCACGTACTCCGAAACCCAGGGCTCGGGCACCCACGCGCCGTCGATCGAGCCGGCGGAGTAGGCGGCCAGCCCCTCCGCATTGGACTGAGGCTTGATCGAGACGTCGCCACCGCCGTCGACATTGGTCGTGAGGCCCTGCTGCTGGAGCCAGTATCGAAAGGAGACGTCCTGGGTGTTGCCGAGTTGCGGGCTGGCGAAGGACTTGCCCGTCATGCCGGCGGCATCGGCGATGTCTGGCCGCACGACGAGGGCGGCGCCCCCTGATGCCGCCCCGGCGACGATGCGCACGGCGGCGCCCTGCGACTGCACGTAGGCATTGATCGAGGGATTCGGGCCGATGTAGGTCATGTCGAGCGACCCGGCGAACAGGGCCGTGACTGCGTCGGGGCCGGCGTTGAAGGCGGTCGGCGTGACGGTGACCCCGAGCGGCTTGAGGGCTGCCTTGAACAGGCCCTCCTGGAGGCCGACGAGCGCGGGGGCATGGGTGAGGTTCGGAAAGAAGCCCAGGCGCACCGTCGAGACGGGCTCGGCTGCAGGAGTGTCGGACCCTGCGGCACCGGACGTGCTGGTGCTGCTTCCTGCGCAGGCGGTGAGGCCGAGGAGGAGGGCGGCTGCTCCGGCGAGCAGGGCGGCGGTGGGGCGTCTGGCCATGTCATGTCTCCGAGTCGCTAATGGCGGGGTGCTGCCGGGGGAAGGCTGCGTTGACCGCACCATGTCGATTAGATCGAGTATGTCTATAAGAACACTAGGAAATCTAATGGACGAGGCGGAGTCGGTCAACTCGAGAAGGAATCCCAGCGCGACACGCCCTGCCGGCGGTCAGAGTTGACGGCGTCCGAGATCTTCTATATCTTTCCAACCAACTTACTCGACAAAGTAGGAAAAGAGGTGGTGGGCATGTGGGCAACCAGGTCAGGCGGCGGGGGCGGTGCTCCGCCGATTGGGCGCGTCCGCCTCTCGCACCACCCCCACCCCCGCGGCACGAATGCCCGCTGTCGACCGGGCTGAGATCAGCGCGGTACCACCGAATCCACCCACCAACCCAGCACGCTGCAATGAAGGAGCATCGAACATGTCACTGAGCAGACACCTCAGCCGGGGCCTCGCCCTCGGCCTCGCCGGAACGGTCCTGACGATCGGCTTCGGCGCGAACCTGGCTTCGGCCGCGCCCAAGCCGACGCCGACTCCGACCCCCAGCGCGTCGACGAAGCCGGGAACGCCACTGCCGAAAATCCCGGTGGCCCCGGTCGTGCGCATCGGATTCTTCGCCAACATCACCCATGCGCCCGCCCTCGTCGCGCAGCAGATGCGGTTCTTCGAGACGTACCTCGGTCGCGACGGCACCGCGGTTGAGTACGTCGCCTTCAATGCTGGCCCGGCGGTGATCGAGGCCATGAAGGGCGGCGCGATCGACGTGTCGTACATCGGCCCGAACCCGTCGGTTGCTGGATACACGTCGACCAACGGCGACCTCCTGCGGGTGGTGTCGGGCGCAACGTCCGGCGGCGCCCAGCTCGTGGTCCGCAACGGCATCAACTCGGTTGCCGACCTGCGCGGCAAGAAGCTCGCGACGCCGCAGCTCGGCAATACCCAGGATGTCGCGCTCAGGGCCTACCTGAAGGACAACGGCCTCGTGACCACCACGGCTGGCGGCGGCGACGTCACGATCATTCCGACCGAGAACGCGCAGTCGCTGACGCTGTTCAAGCGCGGTGACATCGACGGAGCCTGGCTCCCGGAGCCGTGGGCCTCGCGCCTCGTGCTCGAAGCAGGTGCCAAGGTGCTGGTCGACGAGAAGTCGCTGTGGCCAGGCGGCCAGTTCGTGACGACCAACATCATCGCCTCCAAGCCCTTCCTCGACAAGTACCCGGGCACCGTCCGCTCGATCCTCCAGGCGAACAACAGCGCCATCAAGTACATCGCGGGCAACATCGTGCCGGCGAAGGACATCGTGCAGGAGCAGATCAAGAAGTGGACTGGCAAGCCGCTGCCCGACTCGGTCATCACGCGTTCGTGGGGCAACCTGCGCTTCACGTGGGATCCGCTGCCGGCGACGCTGAAGAAGAGTGCCGATGACGCTGTCACCGCAGGCCTTCTGCAGCTGAAGCCGAACGGCCTGAACGGCATCTACGACCTGCGCCTGCTCAACACCGTCCTCACCGCTGCCAAGGCCCGTCCGGTCACCGCCGGTGGCCTCGGGCTCCAGTAAGGGTCACCCATGACACTCACCAGCGACGTACAGGCGGAGTCGGTCATCATCCGCGACGTCACCAAGCAATTCACGCCCGATGGGCCGATCGTCCTGGACAACGTGAGCCTGGATGTACGTCCTGGTGAGTTCGTCTCGCTCGTCGGGGCATCGGGGTGCGGCAAGTCCACCTTGCTCAACCTCCTTGCCGGCCTCGATACCCCGACTCGCGGCACCATCCAGACCCCCGGCCCGCCAGCCCTGATGTTCCAGGAGGCAGCCCTCATGCCGTGGCTCACGGCCGGGAAGAACGTCGAGCTGGCCCTGCTCCTTCGCGGTGTTCCGCGTCGCGAGCGGCGCCCGCGGGCGCAGGAGCTCCTGGCAACCGTCCACCTCGAGCGGGCCTACGACCAGCGTCCGCACGAACTCTCCGGAGGGATGCGCCAGCGGGTCGCGATCGCACGGGCGCTCGCCCAGCAGCGCACGGTGCTGCTCATGGACGAGCCGTTCGCCGCGCTCGATGCCATCACTCGCGACCTCCTGCACGAGGAGCTCACGCGTATCTGGCTGGAGACCGGCATCACCGTCATCTTCGTCACCCACAACGTTCGCGAGGCCGTCCGGCTGAGCCAGCGCGTGCTCCTGATGTCGTCCCGTCCGGGTCGGATCATTCGGGAATGGACGATCGGAGGCGAGGAGACGCGACGCATCGACTCGCCCTTCGTCGCCGAGCTCGCAAGCCAAATCACCGATGACCTGCGCGAGGAGATCCGCCGCCATGCCTAACAGCACCCCGGCTCAAGACGCCACTGCCGTCACGATCGACGATGTCAGGCTGGCGGACGTTGCCAGACAGATGGACAAACGCACGCAGGTGGACGACCTCGGACAGCTCGAGGCCGGCCTCGACGCCCTGGAGACCCACGGCCGCCAGAAGGCGAAGATCCGCCACACCATTGCCCGGCTGCTGTCGCCGCTCATCGCCATCGTTGCCGTCCTGATCATCTGGCAGGTGATCATCACCCTTCAGTGGCAGCCCGACTACGTGATCCCGGCTCCGCAGCAGGTCTGGGATGCGATCAGCGCCCAGGCCGAGCAGCAGATCCTGTGGGCCGCGACGCTGAATAGCATTCGGCGCGCGCTGCAGGGGTTTGCCATCGCGCTCATCATCGCGACGCCGATCGGGGTCGCCCTCGGACTGAACAAGACACTCAGGGCCATCTTCGGCCCCCTCCTCACCGGCCTTCAGCAACTGCCGTCGGTCGCGTGGGTTCCGGCGGCCATCATCTGGTTCGGCCTGTCGGACGCCACCATCTACACGGTCGTGCTCCTCGGGGCGGTGCCGTCCATCTCCAAGGGCCTGATCTCAGGGATCGATCAGATCCCGACGATCTACCTGCGGGCCGGCAAGGTTCTCGGCGCTCGGGGCTACCTGTCGATCCGGCACATCCTCCTGCCCGCAGCCTGGCCCGGATACCTGTCCGGCCTTGAGCAGGGCTGGGCCTTCGCCTGGCGTTCGCTCATGGCGGCCGAGCTCATCGCGGTCTCGCCGGCACTCGGCCCGGGGCTCGGGCAGATGCTCGATACCGGTCGATCGCTCGGCGACATGGCTCTGGTGCTCGGCTCGATCATCGTCATCATGGCGGTTGGCGTCCTCGTCGAGCGCGTGGTGTTCGCGCCTGTTCGCCAGCGCACGCTGCGAAATCGCGGGCTGCTCACCGCATAGGGCCCGGTCTGGGGGACAATGGCGCGGTGACCTCAACTCCGTTCTCAGCCCGCGGCGCCATCGACCTCGGCGCCCTCGCAGCCGCCCGCCAGAACCAGGAGCGCGCAGCCGTCGCCCGAACGAATGCCCCGGCAGGCCTGGTCATCGACGTCACCGAGGCCTCGTTCGAGGTCGACGTGATCAACCGCTCGATGACCGTGCCGGTCGTATTGGACTTGTGGGCCGAGTGGTGCGGCCCGTGCAAGCAGCTGTCGCCGATTCTGGAGGCCCTGGCCGCCGAGTACGCCGGACGTTGGATCCTCGCGAAGGTCGACGTCGATGCGAATCCGCAGATCTCTGCGGCATTCCAGGTGCAGTCGATCCCTTCGGTCTTTGCCGTGATCAAGGGCCAGCCGGTGCCGCTGTTCCAGGGTGCCTACCCGGAGGCGCAGATTCGCCAGCTGCTCGAGCAGTTGCTCAAGGTCGCGGCCGATCAGGGCGTGGCCGGCACGGTCGAGGGTGCGGCGGCCGCCGAGCCCGGCATCGATGCCGAGCCGGAGCCCGATGTCGATCCGCGATTTGAGGCGGCCTTCGACGCGGTCGAGGCGGGCGACTGGGAGGCAGCCGAGAGCGCCTACCGCACGCTTCTCGACTCGAATCCGTCAGACACCGATGCGCAGGCCGGTCTCGCCATGGTGGGCCTGTATCGGCGCACCGAGGGCATCGATCCGCTCGCCGCGCGGACGACCGCAGCCGCGGATCCCGCTGATCTGCAGGCGGCTGCTGTCGTCGCTGACCTCGACGTGCTCGAGGGCAACTGGGCCGCAGCGTTTGCCAGACTCGTTGACTGCATTCGGGCCTCGTCGGGCGACGACCGAACCTTCGCCCGCTCGCGCCTGCTCGAGCTCTTCCTCATGGCCGGAGACGAGCCCGCCGTGGCTCCAGCACGAATCGCCCTGGCCAACGCCCTCTTCTAACCCCCCACCCGGTCGTTTGAACCGGATTGCGGGCCACCTGCACGACGTGGGCATTGAAACGTCCGCATTCGTTCATCTCACCCAAGTGCTCCACCCACCCGGTCGTTTGAACCGGATTGCGGGCCACCTGCATGAATAGGGGCCAGCGGGGCGCTTATTCGTCCTTCTGGCCCGCAATCGGGCTGAAACGACCGGGGGATTTGCGCCACTATCCGGCTCAAACGACCGGGCTGGATGCGAGGGACTTCTGGTACGCGGGCGGGAGCGACCTCTTACTGGGTGCGAGTGAAGGAGAGGTAGACCGTCGACAGGGGCGGCAGGACCATCTCCGCTGAGGCCGGGCGCTCGTTCCAGACCTCCGGCACCGCCACGACCGCCCCGAGATTGCCCATGCCCGATCCGCCGTAGGCAGCGGAGTCGGTATTGAGAATCTCAGTCCAGCGCCCGGCGAAGGGCAGCCCGATCCGGTACGACCCGCGCGGTGCGGGCGACAGGTTCGCGGCGACCGCCACGCAGTTGCCAGCGTCATCCCAGCGCAGCCACGTGAAGACATTCGACGAGGAGT
>WLND01000140.1 GCA_009726075.1 Actinomycetota bacterium | reverse complement strand
TCGCGTATGCAATTGCTTGGGCAGGTATCCGTCGCGGGCCAGAATCGAGCCCAGCACCGGAAAGCCATTGAAGGCCGTGTTCGCCGCGAGGGCCAGAATCAGGGCGGTCGCGAACGTGATGATGATGACCGGCAGGTAGGCGTTGTCGAAGACCGCGTTGGCGATCTGAACGATGACGGTCTTCTGCTCCTGGCCGGCCGGGAGACCGATCAGGTCCTTGTTGAATTCCGTGACACGGACGCCTGTCTGGAGCGCCAGCCACGTGATTCCGGTGAACATCGCCATCGAGATCGCGCCGAGGAGGAACAGCGTGGTGGCGGCGTTCTTGGACTTGGGGGGACGGAATGCCGGGACCCCGTTGGAGACTGCCTCAATGCCGGTGAGCGCGGTCGTGCCGGACGAGAATGCGCGGGCGACCACGAAGACGAGGGCAAACCCCGCGAACGATGCCTCGGGGATGACCTGCCAGTCGGCGCTCTCGGCCTGCATCTCGCTCCCGGTCGCAAGCCGGAACACGGCGACACCGATCATGATGAAAATAGACGCCATGAAGAAGTAGACCGGGATGGCAAACAGTGCACCCGATTCCTTGATCCCGCGGAGGTTCAGGAGCGTGATCACGGCAATGATGCCCACGGCCCACCAGGTGCCGTGCTGCCCGATGAAGGGAAGTGCGGACGAGAGGTTGGCGACAGCAGACGAGATAGACACGGCGACCGTGAGGACGTAGTCGATGAGCAGGGCACTTGCGACGAGAACGCCCCAGTTCGGCCCGAGGTTGTGTGAGACGACCTCGTAGTCGCCGCCCCCGCTCGGGTAGGCGTGCACGTTCTGCCGGTACGACGCCACGACGGTGAAGTAGATGACGATGACCGCGGCGGCTACCCATGGGCCGAACGAGTAGAGGGACAGGCCGCCCAGCGATAGGACGAGCAGGATCTCCTGCGTCGCATACGCATTGGACGACAGCGCATCGCTGGCGAACACCGGCAGCGCGATGCGCTTGGGCAGGAACGTGTCGTGCAGACGGTCGCTGCGCAGCGCTCGACCGACGAGGAGTCGCTTGACCCCATCCGAGAGTGGCACGTCAGCAGAGCCTACGCCCACGAGCAGCGTGTACGGTTACGGCGTGCACATAGTGATCCTCGGGTGCGGGCGCGTCGGTTCACTTCTGGCCCACGAACTCGATGGGCTCGGCCATTCGGTCGCCGTCGTCGACATGGATGCCAAGGCATTCCGACGGCTGTCGGCCAATTTCAGCGGACTGACCATCACCGGAGTCGGGTTCGACCGCGAGACCCTCGAGAGCGCCGGAATCGAGCGAGCCCACGCATTCGCGGCCGTGAGCAGCGGAGACAACAGCAATATTCTCGCCGCACGCGTGGCCCGCGAGACCTACGGCGTCGAACGAGTCGTCGCGCGCATCTACGATCCGCGCCGCGCAGAGGTGTACCAACGACTCGGCATCCCAACGGTCGCCACCGTCGCCTGGACCGCGGGCCAGATCATGCGGCGCATGCTCCCAATGGGAGCTCAGGACGAGTACCGCGATCCCAGCGGCACCATGGCCCTCGCCGAGGTGCACGTCGGTGCCGACTGGATTGGTCACCGGGTGACCTCGCTCGAAGCCGCTTCCGGAGCACGAGTCGCCTTCATGACCCGGTACGGCGAGGCGCTCCTGCCGGACATCGACAGCGTCATCCAGGATGGCGACCTCGTCCATGCCGTCTACTCGTCCTCAGATCGACTCACCGTCGAATCGGTGTTCGCAGCTGGACCAAAGGAGCTGTGATGCGCGTTGCCATTGCCGGTGCGGGCAAAGTCGGACGGGCAATCGCCCGTGAACTCGTCGCAAACGGCCACCAGGTCCTGCTCATCGATCGTGATGTTCAGCTTGCCCGGCCCGGCTCCGTCGAGGGCGCCGAGGTGCTGCACGCCGATGCCTGCGAGATCTCAGCGCTGGACGAGGCAATGCTGTCCCAGTGCCAGGTGGTCGTGGCGGCGACCGGCGACGACAAGGTCAATCTGGTCGTATCGCTGCTGGCCAAGACCGAGTACGGCGTTCCGCGGGTCGTGGCTCGGGTGAATCATCCGAAGAACGAGTGGATGTTCGACGAGTCATGGGGTGTCGATGTCGCCGTCTCGACCCCGCGCATGCTCTCGGCACTCGTCGAGGAGGCGGTGAGCGTCGGCGACCTCGTGCGCCTCTTCACCTTCCGGCAGGGCGATGCCAACCTCGTCGAGATCACCCTGTCGTCCGACTCCCCTGTCGTCGGCCAGCGTGTCGGCGATCAGATCTGGCCGACGGACACCGCACTTGTCGCGATCGTGCGCGGCCCCCGCGTGATCGCGCCCTCAGCCGATGATCCGCTCGATGCCGGCGATGAGCTGCTTTTCGTTGCCGCGCCGGACCAGGAGCCAGAGCTCCAACGCCTGCTCGGTCACCTCTGACGCTTGGCGTCCCAGACAGGCTTGAGCAGCCGGTAGGTGAAGTACGCGGCCGCCACGTAGAGCGGGATGCCCATGATGATCTTGAGCAGCCCGAGGGCGCCGATGGCCCCGGCGAGGTAGAGCGGAAACTGGACCGCGAACCGACCATAGAACAGGCCGACCCAGATCCATGATGACGCGGCATACGTACGACGAAGCGCGGGGTCCTGACGCCAGGACGTGCCATCGCCGGTGAGGTACCCCACCACGACGCCGAGCAGCGGCCACCGCACGATGATCGAGATCAGGAACGCAGTGCCGTACGCGAGGTTCTGCAGGAACCCGGGCCAGAAGTAGTTCTCGGCTCGGCCCGTGTACTTGGCCACGGCAGCCGAGATTGCGACGCCGGCAAATCCGGCGAGCACTTGCTGGAGCGGCTCGCGGCGGATGAGGCGCCAAATGACGATGATGCCGCCGGCCGTCAGAGCCGCGATGAGGGACGACGTCAGGTTCTGCGACGTCACCATGAACGCGATCACGAAGACCGCCGTGGGAACGCCCGAATCGATGATGCCGCGCCAGCCGCCGATTGCCCGCTCCAGCAGCACCGACTCTGCCCTGATATCGGCGGCGGTCTCGTGCTCGACCGGCTCGTGCTCCGTTGGTGCGACGGGGCTTACCTGTTCGCTCGGATCGCTCGGATCGCTCGGCATCGTGCTCATGCTGCCAGCGGCTTCAGCTCGTACCTCGGGTTATAGAGGATCGGCTCACCAGTCAACTGGGTGAGCCTGCCGGTCACCACGAGCCGTCGGCCGGGGCCGATGCCGGGGATACGCCGACGACCGAGCCACACCACGTGCACTGAACCGGAGCCGTCGTACAACTCGATCTCCAGTGCCGGAACGTTCGCCTTCGGCCGCAGGGTCATCGACCGTACGGTGCCGGCGATAGTCACGCGGTCGCCGGGGGCGCAGTCGCAGATGCGAAGGCACTCGCGCTCCACGTTCTCCTGCTGGAGTTCGTGCGCCTCCTGCTGTTCCCGGCTCCGGGTCAAACGGTTCCACGCTGGTATGCCCACCCCCCAAGGTTAGGCCCTAGCGAATCTCAGTGATCTCCGGTCCGCGTGCGAACGGATCGACCGCAGGCTTGCGACCGGCTCCCGGAGCACCAGGCTCTGTGGTCTCTGGCAGGCGCATGGGAATTGGCGCGCCCACGGGCATGGCCTCGGCGCCCCGCACGACCGCGAGACTCCGTACGACCTCCTCGAGGGCCTGTGCTTCCGGGCCGGGCCGGGCCGCAGCTCCGAGGAACACGGCGCGCAGGAACCATCGGTTGCCTTCGATCCCGACAAATCGCGCGGGCTGCAGGGTCTTTCCCCCATCGGAGGGGTGCACCTGCGCCCGGAGCTCGACGCCGAACGGGCCGTCGACCTCCTCGACGAGCCCACCTGAGGAGCTGATCGAGTTCTTGATCTGCACCCGGACGTCGTCCCACATGCCACCTGAACGCGGGGCCGCGTAGGGCTGCACCTGGACCGCGGAACCATTCATCACCAGGGTCACCTGCACCACATTGCCGGTCTGCTCGTCGACCTGCACCTGCAGGTCCATGCCCGTGGTGGCGGGCACCAGCAGGGCGCCGAGATCGACTCGCTCAACGCCGTCGCCGAAGTCGATGTCTGATTCATCCCATGGTCCGCCGGAGCGCTCGTCATTCGTCACTGGAGAACCGTACCGATGAAACCGCCTGTGCTGCCAAAACCGCCGGAAGCCCGATGCGAACCCGGAAGGTCGACAACCTCCACGAGGCTTGCCGTGACCACGGGAGCAACGACCAGTTGGGCAATTCGATCGCCCCGGTTCAGGGTAATCGCCGTGGTGGGGTCGTGGTTGATGACGATCACGCCGATCTCGCCCCGATACCCGGCATCGATGGTGCCAGGTCCGTTGACCAGCCCGAGGCCGTGCCGTAGGGCCAGCCCGCTTCTCGGATGCACGAAGGCCGCGTAGCCGGAGGGCAGCGCCACGGCAATGCCCGTCGGGATGAGCGCCCGCGCACCCGGTTCGAGGACGATGTCGATCCGGCTTCGCAGGTCGAGACCGGCGTCCCCGGGATGCTCGTATGCGGGCAGCGGCAGGTCCGGATCCAGGCGTTGGACGAGGACGTCGACCCGCGTCACAGGTTCACCTCGACATCATGGCCCCCGGTTCGCCAGGCTGGTCCGCCGCTGGCCCGGTCGATGATCGCCTGCTCGATGTGCTCACGATTGCCGTGCTTGAGAAAATGCTCGATCGGCACCTTGATGAACAGGGCCGATGCCGTCACGGCGAGTTGCCCGTCGGCCCCGTCGAGCCGACCCTCCGCCGAGGTGAACACCTTGCGCCCGGCGACCCCGACCACATGCGCGTCAATGTGCAGAACAGAGCCGACCGGCACCGGACGCCTGAACTCCGTCTGGATCTGCGCTGTCACGACCGGGTCCCCGAGCAGCCAGTTCAGGCTGCCGAGGACCTCGTCGAAGGCTGCGGTGAGGAGCCCTCCATGGGCCAGGCCCGGCGCGCCCTGGTGGTGCTCGGTGACGGTGAAATCGCCGGCCACGGAAAGGCCCTCACCCGCGGTGATGCGCATGTGGAGCCCCGTCGGATGGTCGACGCCGCATCCGAAGCACCATCGGTAGTGCGATGGAATCGCTTCGCCCGGCGCTGGCGCATGCTCGGGCCGATCGGGGAGAACAGCCCACTCAGGCGGGGCAATCGCGGTCATGGCGGCGACTCTAGCCGCACGTCGAGGCCGCGGGGCGGCCATCGCGGGCGACATCTCGCATGCCGTCGCGCACCGCATAGTCTGTGACCTGTGAGGACTGCGCCCGCCTACCAGGAGCGCCTCCTCCCCTCATGGTGGGCTTGGCTCCTGATGCTGTCGCTCGTGGGAATGCTCGCGGTCGCCTACGGGGGAGCGTTCGGGTCGCTCCTCGGCTGGCTCACCTTCGCCGGGGGCGCGATCCTCACCGTCGC
>WLND01000014.1 GCA_009726075.1 Actinomycetota bacterium | reverse complement strand
CCTCTTCAACCGCTTCTACCAGCCCGACCTCGATCTCGACACCCTGGACGTGAAGCCCACACTCGACCTGTCGCACGCGGGCGAGGCGCGACTTCCCGTGCGCTGGATAGCAATCCTGCGGCCGCAACTGCCCGGCACGTCGCTCGCGCTCACCTCCGGCGTCCATCGGGGAACCGAGGTCGCGAAGGGGTTGCTCGCCGGTGCCGACGCGGTCATGGCGACCGCCGAACTCCTGCGCCGTGGGCCGGGACGGGCCGCCGAGCTCCTGCGCGAGCTCGACGACTGGATGCTCAGCCACGACTACGAATCGGTGCAGCAGCTCAAGGGCAGCGTTGCCCAGCACACCGCCGGCGATCCAGCCGCATTCGAGCGGGCGCAGTACCAGCAGGTGCTCAGCGCGTGGCAAAGGCCGCTTTGGGCTTCTTCCCCACCGGGATGATGACCGCCACGATGATCGCAATCGTGGCCCCAACCAGGGTGTCGAAACCCCGCCAGAGCAGTGCCTCGCCAAGGGGAAGGTGCACCTGGGCGTATGCGAGTACGGCCACGGTGCTGATGCCCAGGACAGAGATGGCGTAACTGCGTCGCACGTAGGCGATCGTGATGACCAGCCCAACTCCCAGTGCTGCAAGCCGCATGGCTCCGGGCGGGATCACGACATCGAACACCGTGAGCACGACCATTGCGGCCATCGTGCCGACCAGGCGCTGGAGCAGCCGGTCAATCGTGAGCGGAAGCCCGGGAGGGAGGAGCGCAATCAGTGTCATCAGCACCCAGACGGCGTTGTGGTCCCCCGTCGCCGTCACCACGACCGCGCCGATGCCCAGTCCGATCGCCGATCGGATCGTCGTACGCCGCAGGCGCAGGAGTTCTGGTTGCGGTAGCAGGGAGAATCGTCGATGGGCTGTGCTCTTCTCCACGGGCTCGTCAGTGGCATGGACCCTTGCGGGAGCCCGGCGCTTTGGGACGATGGCGGCCACGCCGCGCAGGGCAACGGTGCACACGATCATCACGCCAAACCCAAGCATGAGCGACCCCATCGGGACGCCCGCCCCTGCGCCGAAGACGAACGGGACGAAGTACATATACAGCAGGATGCTTCCGAGTGTCGCCACGGGTTCGCCATATCTGGCAAGGGTTCCGGCGAGGACTGCGGCCGCCGCGAGAGCCACGCCCGACGCGATCGGCAATGGCCGGACCCAGATCGCCAGAAGGGTGAGGAGCACTGCCGCCACCGACAGCGCAGCAGCACGGATCAGGCCGCTTCGGGTTGACCCGCCCAGGGATCCGAGGAAGGCGAACATGCCGCCGAATACTGCAGGGAGCGCCGCGTGGGTCAGTGCATCGTGCGGGTAGTCCGAAGCGATCAGCGCAGCGCGGGCAACGGCATAGACGATGACCACGTCGATGAGCACTGCGATACCTGTCCGCAGCAGGACCGGAGCGGGCTCGGGGCTCAGGGCAAAGGCAAGGCGCGAGGAGAGCCTCTGCGGGGCAGCGGGTGAGCTCATGGTTTCAGCGTCCTCCTTCAGGGGCTGCGACGCGCGCCGACACCGCGGTTGCCCGGTCGTCAGACGGCGCTTCGGAGCCGAACGAGACATCGCGAAGGATCACTGCGAAGGCCGCGACAACGGCAACGGCGAAGAGGTCGATAAGGATCTGGCTCGCGGGGAAGATCAGCGCGGACACGTTGGACGGCACAAGGCCCGGGTCGCCGTCCAACATCGAACTCGAGAGCCCTGCCAGCAGGATGACAATGAGGAAGCCTGCCGCCAGCGGCATGGCGCGCGACATTCGTCCGGGGGCCGAATACGTCGCGGAACGACGCGCCAGGGACCAAGCGCCCAGAGCAAGCCAGAAGCAGGCGAGCGCAATGCCGCCCAGCACGTCACTCGGGCGATGCCACCCGGCAGCGACCGCACCCGAAGCAATGACGCTCGACCAGAGCACGCCGAACAAGGCCACGGCTGGTCTTGTCGTATTTCGGCTGACGAGAACGAGTGCGAGCACGAACGCGGTCGCGATGGTCGCGTGACCGCTGGGATAGGTGTCGAAGGCCTTACCCGCCAATGCGCTCACCTCACTGTCGGCGAGTTCCGGACGAGGCAACAGGAGCTTGAGCAGCTCTGCGCTCGCGATCGCGGCTCCAGCGGAGATTGCTGCCACGAGAGCAAGGCGCCGGCGCCGCCTGATGATGCCCACCACGACGATCACGACCGCGAAGGCGACGATCGTCAGGCCGTCGATCATCGACAGCAGGCGCTGCGACATCCGTGCCGTCGACCTGCTGCCGCCGACTCGCCCAATGAGTGATTCATCGTCCCAGGTCTGCCCGGCTGATGTGCGGACGAAGACGACGTAGACGGCCACGAGGACGATGCCCCCGACCACCGCCAACGCCATGAGTTGGATCGCTCGACGGTCAATTCGATTCCGGGTCACCCTGAATCGTAGAGGCACCTCCAACGAGGCGACGGGCAGGCGCTAACGGCAGACCGTGCCGGCCGCTGGCTGCTGTCCCGAGAGCAGGTAGGCGTCGACGGCCCGGGAAATGCAGTCGGAGCCAGACCCGTATGCCGTGTGCCCGTCGCCCCTGAAGGTCAGGAGCGTCGATGTCGGCATCTGCTTGCTCAGGGACACGGCCCATGCGTACGGGGTCGCCGGGTCGAAGGTCGTGCCGACAATGAGTACCGGGGCAGTGGTCGTCGTCGAGATGGGGGCCGGCACCCGCGGGCTGTGGCCGTACCACTGCGAGCACGGCGCGTTGCCCCATGCCATCGTGCTGGCCATCACGGGCACGGCTGCGCCCTTCGACCAGGCATCCGCTGCAGCGCCGAGACCCTGCGCGCCGGGTGTTGCCGGGAGATCCCAGCATGAGATCGCGATGAACGCCGAGGTGAGGTTGCCCGCGTAGGTGTTGGGGCCAGTTCGATCATTGGCGTAGTCGAAGATATCGAGGAGGCCGGAGCCGTCGCCGCGTGCGGCCTGAGCGAGTGCCGATCGAAGCGACGGCCAGAAGGACTTTGAGTACAGCGAGGTGAAGATCGCCGTCACGGCCTCCGACTGATGGAGTTTGCGCGCAGTCCCGGTCCGCATCGGCATGATCTCGAGCCGCATAAGCAGCCGGTTCATTCCGCGCAGCACTGCCGCCTGATCGCCTGAGTACGGGCAATTCGAACGGCGGCTGCAATAGCTCGCGAATCGCGACACGGCTACCTGGAATCCGACCGACTGCCCCTTGGAGATCTCCATCAGGTCAAGGCTTGGGTCGAGTGCGCCATCGAGCACGAACCGGCCGACCCTGTCGGGGAATTGCTGCGCGTAGAGGGCGCCGAGGTAGGTGCCGTACGAGAACCCCAGGAAGTTGAGGCTGTCGTCGCCGAGTGCCTGACGAAGGATGTCCATGTCGCGAATGGTGTCGTCTGTTCCCAGATGCGTGGCAATCATCGGGGAGCGCTGAAGGCAACCCCGGGCGAAGCTCGACGCGAGCGCCATCAAACGGCGTTCCTCGGACGCGGTGTCGGGCGACTGATCCGCTTCGAGCCAGCGTGTCGTCTGCGGGCCCGTCAGGCAAATCACCGGAACCGACTCGCCGACGCCTCTGGGATCAAAGCCGATGACGTCGAAGGCCTTGGCGACCGTTGGTGCGATGCTCGACGCAACGGACTGGGCAAAGTCGAGCGCTGGTGCGCCCGGTCCCCCGGGGTTGACCACGAGGGATCCCTGACGGTCCTCGCTCGGGCCCGTCGCCCGGGCCTTGCTCACCCTGAGCCTGATGGTCCGGCCACCGGGATTGGCGTAGTCGAGTGGCACGGTCAGCCACGCGCACACCAGGTCGCTGCTGCAGGTGCTCCACTCGAGCGCCTGCCCGTAGAACGCCTCAAGCCCGGCAGGGACCTCTGCCCGTGGAGCCACCGCCTGGGCCGACTGGCCCGGCATCACCAGCGCAATCCCTAGGCACGCGACGATCGATACCGCGGCACTTGCTCGCAGGAAGGATCGGCGTTCAGGGAAGCGAGTGATCACGTGGAAGCGCATGAGTGCACCGTACGTCATTGCTGGGCGGCCGCCCCTTCGTTGGACTGAAATTCGCCCGACCGCCGCCCAGCGACCACTGCTCGACCGGCGACCCCTCCGACTAGAGGATTCGGACGGCCTCGTCGTGCCCCAGGCGGTGGTTGCGCGAATTGCGTCCCGCTTCGGCGACGTAACCGAGATTGACCACGAGTACCGACGTGAGCGTCGTGCCGGCGAAGAACTCGGCGTCGACGCCCTCCCGGTCGAATCCACCCATCGGCCCGGCGTCGAGCCCTGCGGCCCGCGCGGCGATGATGAAATAGCCGGCCTGAAGGGTCGCATTGAACGTGGCCGCCTGGAGTCGCGCGTCGTCATCGGCGAACCTGTCCTTGGCCCCGGGGAGCTGCGGGAGTGTCCGCTCGAAGTGCAGGTGAAAGTCGGTGTCGGCCGCGAGCAGGGCCACGACCGGGGCCGATGCGGCTTTTGGCCGGTTGCCCTCGGCGAGCAGCGGCAGGAGCCGGGACTTCGCCTCGCTGCTCCGGACGAAGGTGATGCGCAACGGCTGGGAGTTCATCGCGGTTGGCGCATAGCGCACGAGGTCATAGATGGCAGCGAGCTGCTCATCGGTCACCGGGGTATCTGCGAAGGCATAGGCCGTGTGCGCCTCCCGGAAGAGCAGATCTGCGGTGCGGGGGTCAATGGACAGTTCAGTGATATCGGCGGTCAGGCTCACGGCGTCTCCTCGGGCGTGCGTACATTCCTATTAGTTGACAATTCAACCATTCAGGAAGGGCAGGAGCAAATCCGCTCGCCCCAACCACCCCCTCCCCCGTCGTTTCCGCCGGATTGCGGGCCGGATGCAGGAAAGGCCCTTCGATCAGGGTCGATTTCTTCAGGCTGCCCAGATTCTGGCTCAAACGGCCGGAGGGGTGACCGACTCTGCAGCGCACTAGCCTGAAGGGCACGCGTACGTCACGACTTCGGAGGTCACCGTGTGGCACGCCCGTCATGACCGCACTCCCACCGCTCGGTCGCGGCCGTGAGCGGGATCGAGGATCATTCGATCCTCGACGCTCCGCAGCCTGACCCTGACTCCACGCTGCAGTTCGGTCCAGCGCCCGAAAATGTTGCCGATATTTTCCTGCCGGACGGGGATCATGTCCCAAGTTCGCGCCGGCTCATTGTCTTCATCCACGGAGGCTTTTGGCGCCCCGCCTATGACCGAATCCATGCTCGCAGGCTCGTCAGGGCCCTTGCCAGCGACGGGTTCGCCGTCGCGTCGATTGAGTATCGCCGCACCCCCGGGAGCCCGGACGCCGCTATTGACGATGTGCTGCTCGCATTGGCCCGCCTACCATCGCTCCTCACCCTGCCCGTTCGCAAACCCGCGCTGATCGGGCATTCAGCGGGAGGCCAACTCGCCTTGCTTGCCGCAATCCGGTGCCCGAACACCGTGGCCGGCGTCGTTGCCCTCGCCCCCGTCGGAGACTTGCAGATGGCGCAGACCCTCGACCTCGGATCAGGCGCCGTTCGGGCCTTTCTCGGAGGCGATGCCGAAACCCGTGACGACCTCAACCCGGCAGCAAACGGCGCCCCGCTACTGCCGGTAGCGGTAGTTCAGGGGTTGAACGACAGCATCGTTCCCCCGTCAGTGGCGCGCTCGCTTCAAGCGTCCTGGGGTGCGGGTCTCCGCCTGATCCTCGTGCCCGACACCGCCCATTTCGACCTGATCGATCCCACATCCAGCACCTGGCCGACTGTGCTGGCTGAAGCACGACGAGTCGCCAGCGCCGACTAGACCACCCATCGCTCCGACATTTTCCGGACACGCCCTCGAAAGGCCTCGACCGCAAGGACGCAGCCATCAAGGGGACCCGAGCCCATGGCCACAGCCTGGCTCAATGTAATGGTCCCAATGCCGAAGCCGACGTCAACGAAGATGCTGTACAACACGGTCAGCCCTGGGTCCCCGAGCGCGATAACCATCGCGGCCCAAGCCCACTCACCTCGAGGCGCGAACGCGAAGCCGGCGCAGACGAGGGTGGTCACTGCCCACCCGATGGACGAAGCCAGCAGGTTGCCTACAGATTGCACTGTGGCGAGCAGTCCAAAGGCCGACCCCCGAATACCGTCGGGCGCCTCGGCGGCCACTGATGCATTTTCGGCAGTCTCAACACAGCCAAGTCCGATGGACAGGACCGATCGCGGCCCGCCCCTACCAACGTGATCAGCACGGTGGCCCGCGGGTGTCGCCGCCAGCGGGGCCGCCCCGCAATACCCGGTGTACCGGAGCAGGGCAATGATCGTTGCCGAGTCGGCCCCGATGGTCGGCGCGAAACAGCTTGTCCCCCCGACGGCTGCGGCGACCCCGGCTGGGCGTTGCCCTCGAATGTCCCCCGAAGCCTCCGCACCGTTCAACGGCCGCTCCAAGGACCTGTCGGACAAAAACCGAAGGGACCGCAGTGTCGAGACGACACCGCGGCCCCTTCGAGGCTTCCGGTGAGCTACCAGCCCGCAGCCTTGACGACAGCACGCCTGGTGAGCACCCTGGTGAGGTGATTGCGGTACTCAGCATCGGCATGAATATCGGTGGTTGGCGATGTGCCATCAGCCGCCGACTCTGCCGCTGCGGCAACTGCTGCGATATCTGCTGCACCGGCCAGGGCCGCCTCGACTGATCGAGCGCGCACCGGCATCGGTGCCACATTTGTCAGCCCAATTCGGGCTTCTGCGATGCGACCACCGTCCATTCGAACGGTGGCGGCCACTCCGACGATGGCCCACGCCTGAGCCGTCCGATTGAACTTCTCGTAGTGAGCGCCCCACCCTGCTCGCTTCGGGAAGCTCACGTTGACGAGCACCTCATCATCACCGACGGCGGTGGTGAAGTAGTCAACGAAGAAGTCGGACGCCCCAACTGATCGACGACCCCCCGGTCCTGCGATCGTGAATGTGGCGTCGAGCGCAGCGGCCACCGCTGGCAGGTCACCTGCTGGATCCGCGTGTGCCAGTGAACCGCCCATCGTGCCGCGGTGCCGGATCTGCGGGTCCGCGACGGTAGCCGTGGCCTTTGCGAGCAGGCTCACGTACTCGTTGACCAGGCTGTCATGCATGACGGCATGGTGCGTCGTTGCGGACCCAATCACGATGGCATCGCCCGAGTCGCGGATACCGATCATCTCGTCGATTCGCGAGCAGTCCACGATCAGGGACGGTGCTCCGAGCCTGAGCCTCAGGACCGGCATCAGTGACTGGCCCCCGGCCATGACCTTTGCGTCCTCGCCTCCTGCCGCAAGGGCCGCGACCGCCTCGTCAATGCTGGTCGGTCGAACATAATCGAATGCAACGGGAATCATGCTGCTCCTCCTGCCTTGGCTGCCTGAATCGCTCGCCACACGGTCATTGGTGCGGCCGGCATCGTCACGTCGTTGACGCCCAGAGGCCGTAGGGCATCGACGATGCCGTTCATGATGGCCGGCGTTGACGCGATAGCCCCTGCCTCTCCAACTCCCTTGGTACCCAGGGGGTGTGTGGTCGACGGAGTCACGGTTGTGTCGGTGATGAACGATGGCAGGTCCATCGCGCTGGGCAGCAGGTAGTCCGCAAGGCTCGCGGTCTTCAGGTTGCCGTCCTCGTCGTAGATGACCCCCTCGTAGAGGGCTTGGGCAATCCCTTGAGCAAGTCCGCCATGAACCTGCCCCTCGACGATCATTGGATTCACCTGCACGCCAACGTCGTCAACGCATACGTACTTGCGGAGCTTCACCTTGCCCGTCTCGGTATCGACCTCCATCGCTGCAAGGTGAGTGCCGTGTGGGTACGAGAAGTCCTCCGGATCGACGGTGGCCTCGGCCGACAGGGTCGGCTCGACGCCCGGTGGGAGGTTGTGACCGGTGAACGCCTCGAAGGCAACAGCTCCGAGTGGCTGCGCCTTCTCGGGATCGCCCTTGACCCTGAAGCTTCCATTGACGAACTCGATGTCCTCGACGCTGCACTCAAGCTGATGGGCCGCGATGACGCGAGCCTTTTCAACCAGCCGGTCAGCAGCCTTCTTGATTGCCTGGCCACCGACCGCAAGGGAGCGCGAGCCATAGGTGTCCATGCCGTAGGGGGATCGGCCCGTGTCGCTGTGGATCACCTCGATGTCCTCCACTGGAACGCCGAGGATGCTGCTGGCGATCTGGCTCCAGGCGGTTTCGTGGCCCTGGCCATGCGGCGATGTGCCCGTCACCAGTTCGACCTTGCCCGTCGGGAGCAGTCGGATGGTGCAGTGCTCCCAACCGCCGGCGACGTACTTCAGCGCACCCAGGGTTCGTGAAGGTGCCAAGCCGCACATCTCCGTGAACGTCGAGATGCCGATGCCGAGCTGCACCGGGTCCCCTGACGCGCGCCGCTCGGCCTGCTCCGCGCGCAGTCCGTCGTAGTCGAAGAGCTCCAGAGCTCGCGCGGTGGCCGCCTCATAGTTTCCGGTGTCGTAGGTCAGGCCGGCAACCGTGGTGAACGGGAACTCCTCGTGCTTGATCCAATTCTTCTTCCGAAGCTCCATCGGCTCCATGCCCAGTTCGGCAGCGAGCTCGTCCACAATCCGCTCAATGGCGTAGGTCGATTCCGGTCGGCCCGCCCCCCGGTAGGCATCGGTGGGCGTCGTGTTGGTGAAGACACCGGTGCACTTGAAGTCATAGGCGTCCATCTTGTAGATGCCCGGGTACATGAACATCCCAAGAAGCGGGACCCCTGGCGTAATGATCTGCAGGTAGGCGCCCATATTCGCGAGCAGCGTCACCTTCAGTCCGAGCATCTTGCCTTCTGACGTCGCCGCGATCTCGATGTCCTGGATCTGGTCGCGTCCATGGTGGGTTGCGACCATGTCCTCGCTCCGTGTCTCAGTCCACTTGACCGGACGTCCAAGCTTACGAGCGAGCTGGGTGACAAGGATTTCTTCGCGGTAGCACTGCAGTTTCCCGCCGAAGCCACCGCCGACGTCGGGCGCAACCACTCGAAGGTTGTTCTCCGGAATGCCTGTCACAAGCGCAAGAAGCACGCGCAGCACGTGCGGGATCTGGGTCGACGTCCAGATGGTGATCTCGTCGCTCATCCCCATCGGTGCCGCAACGACACACCGTGGCTCCATGAACGCGGGGATGAGTCGCTGATTGATGAATCGGCGCTTGACGATGACATCGGCCTTTGCCGCTGCCTCGTCGTATCCACCACCGAGGTTGTAGACGTAGCAGGTATTCGTGCCCTTGTCATCGTGGACGAAAGCGCTGCCTTCGGAGATGGCCGACTCCATGCTGACCACCGCAGGCAGTGGCTCGTAGTCGACCTGAATCGCCTCGAGGGCGTCAGCCGCATGCACCGCGTCTGTCGCGAGTACAACGGCGATGCAGTCACCGACGTGGCGCACCTTGTCGACTGCGAGCGCTGGAAAGGCTGGCATGACGATGTCGTCGGTGACCGGCCACACGCATGGGACCGAGCCGTTGAGCTCTCCGAGTTCCGCCGCGCCGAAGGCGGCAACCACGTTCGGCATCTTCAGTGCGCCGGAGACGTCGAGGTTTGTTATCCGCGCGTGGGCCATTGGGCTGCGAAGGATGGCCATGTGCAGGGTGCCGGGGAGTTGGATGTTGTCCGTCCAGTTGGTCTGCCCGTGGAGCAGTCGCGCGTCCTCCTTGCGGCGGATCGGACGTCCCATCGCAGTGGCGGTATCGATGACCTCGGTCATTTCGTTGAACCTCCCATCAACTCGGCCGCGTACGCGACACTCTTAACGATGTTGTGATATCCCGTGCAGCGGCACAGGTTTCCTTCAAGGCCCTCGCGGATCTCGGCCTCGGTCGGGTTCGGATTCTCCGAAAGAAGATCGACGGTCGACATGACCATGCCAGGAGTGCAGTAGCCGCACTGGAGTCCATGGCACTCCTTGAATGCAGTTTGCACCGGGTGCCATTCGTTCCCGTCCGAAAGCCCCTGGATCGTCGTGACGGAGGAGCCATCGGCCTGCACAGCGAGGACACTGCAGGACTTCACGCTGCGCCCATCGAGGAGCACGGTGCAGGCCCCGCAATTGGAGGTGTCGCATCCCACGACGGTGCCAACTTTGCCGATGCCTTCACGCAGCCAGTGGACGAGGAGTGTCCTAGGTTCGACGTCTGCCTCGTAGAGGGTGCCGTCTACCGATACGGAGATATGCATAGTGGTGGATGCCCTTTCGCGAGTCGCAGGACGTTCAATACGAGGACACGTTAGGCCGGTTCTGGCGCCATTGCAGCAGAAATCCGAAAGTTGGCCCGCTGACTTCTGGGATGTCTGTGCACATGAGCATCTACCCTTGCAGCCATGGTCCCGAACGTTCGCAAATCGAGAGCATTCCTTGGGCTCTATGTTCTGCTTGCGACCTTGATCACGGCAGCGCTGCTCTCGATCCTCGCCTACGTCCTCAAGGAACCGTTCGTCTTCCCGTCAGTGGGGCCGACTATCTTCATCCTCTTCTTCGTCCCGCTTGGGGTTCAAGCAGCGCCGAGAAATGTGCTGGGTGGGCAATTCATCGCGGTTGTCTGCGGTTACCTGGCCCTGCTGCTGTTCGGGCTCACTGACGTGCCGGCTGACATCTTCGATATCGGGGCCAAGCACATCGGGTCAGTGCTGGTCGCATTGCCACTCACGCTGGCCCTCATGGTGTGGCTCGGGTTACCCCATGCACCGGCAGGTGCCACGACCCTGATCGTGGCCCTCGGTCTCGTCCACACCCTGCCGCACCTGGCCATCCTGCTCGCAGCGGTCGTGCTCGTCGTGGCTTGCGCCTTCGTGATCAACCGGTCGGTCGGCATCCGCGTGCCACGCTGGTCGCCGATCAATGCCGGGGTCGGACTGGCGGGGGATTGACACGCGTTGCCGAGCTGGCACACGTCGTGCATGAGCATCAGGTTCGGTCATGCAGGTTTAACGGGCCTCAGATCCGCCTGCACCATCCAGCGCATCATCGATGGTCCCGGGATTTGCAGCAGACCCTTCCGTGATCAGCATGACCACGGTGCTTTCCGGACCAATATGCAGGTGGGCCCTGCGGTCGCCGTTCCCAGAGCCGACCAGTGTTCGTCGCAGTCCTGCAAGCCCAGCTCCTCCGCACGGGCCCGACGCCACGCCCCGTTCGGCGAGATCGCCGGCCGCTGCGGAGGCAGCGAGATCAGTCACCGCCACAGCGCCGTCGAGTCCGCCGATGATGTACGGCCAGGCGAGCGATGACGGGGTGCCGCAGTTCAATCCCGAGAGGATCGTCTGCCCCGTTTCAACGGTCACCGGCTCGCCGCTCGCAAGGCTCGCAAGAACGCAGGCCGCCACCTCCGGTTCGACGGAGATGATGGCGGTTGCTCCGGGGATTGCCTTGCTGCGGTAGTGCGAAAGGGCCGCCTGCAGCAGCGAACCCACTCCGGCAGGCACGATCACGAGGTCGGGGCTTTGGCCCCCGGTCGCCCTCAGTTGGTCGTCGATCTCGGAGAACAACGTCGCATAGCCATCGACGATCCAGCCTGGGATCTGTTCATAGCCGTCCCACGCCGTGTCCTGCACCAAGAGCGAATCCTGCGCCCGCGCAGCGAGTGCGGCCGCCGCCACGGCGTCGTCGTAAGAGCCTTCCACCATCGTGACGAGAGCGCCCTCACCTGCGATGGCGGCGATCGCAGCGGGGTGGACTCCGAATGGGATGAAGATGCTGGCCGAATGGCCCAGAATCCTGGCAAAACGTGCCACGGCGCGGCCATGATTGCCGTCAGTTGCCGTGACGATCGTGAGGCGCTCAGTGCCGGAACGACCCTGCAGGGCACGGTGAATCGCCCACGATGCACCGAGCGCCTTGAAAGCCGGGAGACCCAGCCGCCAGGATTCGTCCTTGGCCACAAGGCGACCGATCCCGAGTTCGCGGGCGAGGTCGGGGAGGTCGACCAGAGGCGTGGGCTCGTATTCGCTCAGGGATCGATGGAATGCGAGGACATCGGTGGACGGGCCGGAGCAACTCCAGCCGGTGTCACGCGCATGCGCCACCCACTGGTGCTGAGGCGCCGGCACCGTCACGTCGCCGAAACCACGGGCAGCGCAACGCGGGCAACTTCTGTGTAGAAGCGAACACCCACGTCAAGGACGTCATCATTGAAGTCGTAGTGCGGGCTGTGCAGCGGATCTCCACCGTGTCCTGT
>WLND01000139.1 GCA_009726075.1 Actinomycetota bacterium | reverse complement strand
GCCGCGGGACAGCACGGCGGTTGCGATGCCGTGCGCGGTGCCGTAGGCGCGGATGGCGTCGGCAAGGCCGGGAGCCTCGCGATCGATGACGCCCCTCGTCATTTCGGGGGTCAGGTCGGTCGGGGAGAGCCCGGTGCCGCCGGTGGTCAGCACGAGATCGAAGCCGGACGCCACCGCCGCGCGCAGTGCCTCGCCGACCGGGTCTCCATCGGCAACCACCGTCGGTCCGGCGACGTCGAATCCGAGCGCCTCGAGCCCGGCGACGAGGATCGGTCCGGACGTGTCGTCGCGCAGGCCGGCGGCACTGCGGTTCGACGCAGTGATGACAAGGGCGCGGTAGGTCATGCCGGACGCACCCAGTGGCCGGAGCGTCCGCCGAGCTTCTCGAGCAGCACGACCTCTGCGATCGAGGCCAGCCGGTCGGTGCCCTTGACCATGTCGATGACCGCGAGCCCCCCGACCGATGCGCCGGTCAGGGCCTCCATCTCGACGCCGGTGCGGTCGGCGGTGCGAACCGTCACCATGATCTCGACCAGGCAGGCGGCCGCATCGACGTGCACGCCGACGTCGACCCCGTGGATCGCGAGCGGGTGGCACAGCGGGATGAGATCGGGGGTGCGCTTGGTCGCCTGGATCGCCGCGATGCGTGCAACGGCCAGCGCATCGCCCTTCGGCATTGTGCCGGAGAGCAGCATCGAGACGACCTGCTCCGACACGGTCACGCGGCACCGAGCGGTGGCAGAGCGCACCGTGACCTGCTTCTCGGTGACGTCGACCATGCGGGCCTCGCCGCGGTCGTTGAGGTGGGTGAACTCCGGGGGCGTCGAGGTCATGCGGTCACCCTATTGCCGGGCGGCCGACCCCCGGGGGGCCGCTTTTCGCCGGAGCGGATCGCCTCCATGACCTCCTGCAGCGCATGCATCGAGTGGCCGGGCACGAACGTGTCGACGTAGGGCAGTGCCGCGGCCATGCCCCCGACGAGCGGCTCATAGGAGTTGCTCGCCTTGCGCGGATTCACCCAGACCACCCGATGCGCCAGCCGCGACAATCGTGCCATCGCCTCGCCGACACTGGCCGGATCCTCGATCTCCCAGCCGTCCGAGACGATGACGATAACCGCGCCCCGTGCCATGCCTCGCCTGCCGAAGTCATCGATGAACTCGTGCAGCGCCCGGCCGATGCGGGTGCCGCCGGACCAGTCGGGTGCGGCGGTCGTGGCCTTTCGGTAGGCGAGGTCGGGCTGCGTGACCTTGAGTGGACGGGTCAGCCGCGTGAGCCGGGTGGCGAAGACGAAGGCCTCGGCATGAAGGGCCTGGACGGCACCGCGCATGAGGTGCAGGTAGACCCGCGCGTACGGCTCCATCGATCCCGAGACGTCGGCGATGAGCACGATGCGGCGGGGCCGCTGCTTTCGCTTGCGCTTGATGAGATCAACGGGGTCGCCCATCGTTCGGTGCGAGCGACGCAGGGTGCCGCGGAAGTCGAGTCTGGAGCCGGACCGATGACGGCGGCTTCGGCGGCCAATGCGCATCGGCGGCACGAGCGGCAACTGCTCCACGAGGCGCCGGATGAGTGCGAGCTCCTCCTCGGTGCAGGCCGCGAACTCCTTGCCCGCCAGGCGTTCCTCGTCGCTCATGGCCGCGAGCAGGCTGGGATCCTCCTCGTCCTGATCGTCATCGGATGCCTGGTCCCCCGGGGTTGCGCTCGTGCCCTTGGGCCCCGAACGGGTCTCGCCGGTGCGGTCCTTGTCGGTGGGGAGCTTCTCGTTGCTCGGTGACGATGAGACCGGAGGCGGTGCATTGCTGTCGCCCCTGAAGTCGGCGAAATCGACGATGCCCTTGAACACCTGCTGGAAGACCCGGTCGTATACCTCGACCTGATCGTGGGAAGTGAGCAGGGTGACGCGACCGAGCCAGTAGAGGTCGTCCAACTGCTCGGGGGACGCGACCACGACGGCGGCACCGAAGCGGGTGCTGCGCTCGGGAGTGACGGGCACTCCAGCCCGGTGGAGGAAATGGCCGAAGGTCGCCACGATCTCGGCCAGACGTGCGGCAGGGTCGATGCTCACCGGAGCGTCGGTGAATTGCTCGTCGGTGGACTGCTCGTCAGTCACCCGAAACCCAGTCGAGCCCCTGGGCGCGCGCGAGATCCTGGTCCTCGCGGTACTTGAGCACCGACCCGAGGGTCTGCTCGACAGCGTTGGCGTTGAGGGCCTCGATGCCGAGCAGTGAAGCAGCGTGCACCCAGTCGATGGCCTCGGCGACGCCCGGCGGCTTCTGCACGTCGAGGCTCCGAAGTCGCTGCACGGCCCCGGCTATCTGGGCGGCGAGCTCGGGTGACGCCTGCGGAACGCGAAGCCGGACGATACGGATCGCGTGCTCGAGGCTCGGGTAGTCGATCCAGTGGTAGAGGCAGCGGCGCTTGAGCGCATCGTGGAGGTCGCGGGTGCGGTTGGAGGTGAGGATGACCACCGGTGGCACCTTGGCCCGAAGCGTCCCGATCTCCGGAACGGTCACCGACGACTCGGCGAGCATCTCGAACAGGAAGGCCTCGAACTCCTCGTCAGCGCGATCGATCTCGTCAATGAGGAGCACGGCCGGGTTCGGACCGGGGTGCTCGAGCGCCTGGAGCAGCGGCCGTTCGATGAGGTACTCGCGCGAGAACAGCGACTCCTCGGCCAGGGCGGCCCCACGGGCCTCCGCGACGCGGATCCCGAGCAGCTGGCGCGGGTAGTTCCACTCGTAAAGAGCCTCCGAGGCATCGATGCCCTCGAAGCACTGCAGTCGGATGAGCGGGGTGTTGAGCATCTCCGCGAGGGACTTGGCGGCCTGGGTCTTGCCGACCCCGGCCTCGCCCTCGAGCAGCAGCGGCTGTGGCAGCCTCACCGCGCAGAACAGGGCGGTGGAGAGGCCCGGCTCGGCGAGGTAGTCGTGCGCCTGAAGCCCCGCGGTCAGGGCGTGGGCGTCGGGGATCTGCTCAGCAAGGGTCGTCATCGTCACGCCATCACATAGGAGGAGGGGGATGCCACGAAGGTATCGCGGCATCCGGGGCAGCAGAAATACCAGGTGGTGCCGTCGAGCTCGGCGTGCACGCTGGTCGGCACGGCCGCGACGGTCATCTTGCAGATCGGGTCGATGGCAGTGCCCGAGGCCGCTGGTACGGAGGTGGTCAGCAGCGGCAGTTCGCGAATCCGCGTGGGAGCCCGGCGCTCGGCGATGATCTGGGCGAAGACCGACAGGGCGACCTCCGCAGGGGTACGTCCGCCGATATCGAGGCCAGCGGGGGCGTGGATGCGAGCCTTGCGTGCGTCGTCCACGTCGAGCGACTCGAGCACGGCCCGCGCCCGCTTGGGGCTCGCGATCATGCCGACGTACGGCACCCCGGCCTCGAGGGCGGCAATGAGGGCGGCCTCCTCGCCGAAGCCGTGCGAGGCAACGAGTACGGCGTCAACGACATTGAGGTCGGTGCCGGTGAAGTCCTGGACGTCGTAGCCGAGCGCTCGGCCGACGGCCTCCATCGCCTCGGCGATCGGGCTCGTGCCCTCGACATGCACGACCGGGGCGGGGAGCACTGACTCCATGAAGATCTCCAGGGTGCCGCCGGACAGGCACGCATTGTGAACGACGGTCTTGCCCGACTGATCGGGCTCGGGGTTCGGGGCGATGCGCAGGAGCATCGTCTGGCCGTGCTGCATGAGTTCGAGGCCCTGCGCGCGCACCGTGGCCTGGGCGCACTGGCCGCCGACGAAGCCGAGGATCGTGCCGTCCATGAGCACCAGGGCCTCGTCGCCCGGCTTGGCCGAGGTGGGCTTCTCGGCAAGAACAACGCGGGCGTGCACGAACGGAATTCGATCAGCTCGAAGCTGTTCTGCCGTGTCGTGCAACGCCCGCGTTGTCATGGGGAGATTGTTACTCGATTGCCATGTCTACGCGAATCGGGTTTCCCTGAATCGCGCGCCATACGTTCGACGGGGTCAACGGCATGTCCGCATGACGCACCCCGAACGGGGCGAGTGCATCCATGACCGCGTTTACCACGGCTGCGGGCGAACCGACCGTGGCCGACTCGCCGACACCCTTGGCACCGATCGGGTGATGCGGTGACGGAGTGACCGTCTCGCCGAGCTCGAAGGAGGGGCACTCCATCGAGGTCGGCAGCAGGTAGTCCATGAAGGAGCCACCGAGGTTGTTGCCATCGGTATCGAAGGCGATGAGCTCCATGAGCGCCATGCCGATGCCGTCGGCGATGCCGCCGTGCACCTGGCCGTCGACGAGCATGGGATTGACCCGCGTGCCGCAGTCGTCGACCGCGATGAAGCGGCGAACCTTGACCACGCCGGTGCCGGGATCGACGTCGACGACGCAGATGTAGCAGCCGTACGGGTAGGTGAGGTTCGGCGGGTTGTAGACCGCCGTCGCGTCAAGGTGACCCTCGACGCCCTCCGGAAGCTCCAGGGAGCTGTGCGACAGCAGGGCGATCTCCTGGATCGTCTTGCCGCGCTCCTTGTCGCCCTTGACCGACCAGCGGCCGAGCTCCCACTCGAGGTCGTCGGGGGAGCACTCCAGCGCCGCCGCGGCGACGATGCGTGCCCGCTCCTTGACCTTGCGCGAGACGACGGCAGCAGCCGCGCCCGAGACTGGCATCGACCGGGAGCCATACGTGCCCAGCCCGAACGGGGTCTGGTCGGTATCGCCATGGACGACGTCGATGTCCTCCGGCGGGATGCCGAGCTCGTGGGCGACGATCTGGGCGTACGTGGTCTCGTGGCCCTGTCCCTGCGACTGCACCGACAGACGAAGGACCGCCTTGCCCGTGGGATGCACGCGCAGCTCAATGCCGTCCGCCATGCCCAGGCCCAGGATGTCCATGTCCTTGCGCGGGCCTGCGCCGACGCCCTCGGTGAAGAACGAGATACCGATGCCCATGTATTCGCCACGTGCACGCTTCTCGGCCTGCTCGCGACGAAGCTCGTCGTAGCCGGCGATCTCCATGGCCACGCGCATCGTCTTCTCGTACTGGCCCGAGTCGTAGACCCAGCCCGTGGGCGAGGTGTACGGGAACTGCTCTGGCTTGAGCAGGTTCTTCAGGCGCAGCTCGGCCGGATCCATGCCGAGCTCGGCTGCCAGGCAGTCGACCATCCGCTCGATGAGGTAGACGGCCTCGGTGATGCGGAAGGAGCATGCGTAGGCAACGCCGCCCGGTGCCTTGTTCGTGTAGACCGGGGTGACCTTGCAGTGCGCATCCGGGTAGTCGTACGAACCCGAGAAGATGTGGAAGAAGCCGGCCGGGTAGTTGGTCGGCTGAGCCACACCGTTGAATGCGCCATGGTCGGCGAGCACGTCGACGTCGACGGCGAGGATCTTGCCGTCCTTCGTCGCCGCGATCTTGCCGGTCATGTGGTAGTCGCGGGCGAAGGAGGTCGACATGAGGTTCTCGCCGCGATCCTCCATCCACTTCACCG
>WLND01000138.1 GCA_009726075.1 Actinomycetota bacterium | reverse complement strand
GGCGCTGGATGCGGTCGAGCGGGACGCCGACCTTCTTGTGCCAGATGTCGATCGCCTCGTCGTCGTCAAGGTAGACGGTCGCCCAGAGTCGGTCTTCAGGGAAGCCGTAGCCGCCGTCCGACACCGGCTTGGTGAGGAGTTCCCAGGCGAAGGGGATCGCCTCCTCCTTGAAATAGTCGCCGAAGGAGAAATTGCCGGCCATCTGGAAGAAGGACGCATGGCGCGTGGTCTTGCCGACCTCCTCGATATCGAGGGTGCGCACCACCTTCTGCACGCTCGTCGCGCGCGGATAGGGCGGCGGGGCCTCGCCGAGGAAGTACGGCTTGAACGGGACCATGCCTGCGTTGACGAAGAGAAGGGTGGGGTCATCGAGGAGGAGCGATGCGGACGGCACGACCTGATGGCCGCGATCGGCGAAGTAGCGCAGGAATCGGCTGCGGATCTCTGCAGACTCCATCAGGCCACCTCGCCGTTCGACGCAGAAGGCTGGCCGAGAAGGGCGCGCGCGGACGCAACCGTGGCACTCGCCGATGTTGCGAGGTCTTGCATCGCCAGGACGACCCCGCGCTCGCGCGCATCGAGGACGACGCGCGAACCGCGCCGGTACAGGACGATGCCGACGACGGCGCCGACGGCGATCCAAAACAGCCTGCTCACGGTATCTGCTCCTGTGGCTGGGGAGAATCCGTCGTGGTCGACGGCTCGGGCAAGCCTAGCCGCTCGCCGTGCCGAGCCCGGTCGAGTCGCTCGGCGACGCGACCCCACGCGGCCTCCGCACCGTGCGTGGTCGGCTGGTAATAGCGCGCCCCCTCGAGCGCATCAGGCAGGTACTGCTGCTCGGCAACGCCCCCAGGAATGTCGTGCGGATAGATGTAGCCGCCGCCGTGGCCAAGCGCTGCCGCCCCCGGATAGTGGGCGTCACGGAGCCAGGCCGGCACGGTGCCGACGCGACCGCGTCTCACGTCTGCGGTTGCCGCCGAGATCGCCGTGACCACTGCATTTGACTTCGGCGCAAGCGCGGCGTGAACCGTGGCGTGGGCGAGGATGATCTGCGCCTCGGGCATGCCGACCAGGGCCACCGCCTGGGCCGCGGCAACGGCCGTCTGCAGCACCGACGGCTCGGCCATCCCGATGTCCTCGCTCGCCAGGATCATCAGTCGACGCGCGATGAACCGCGGGTCTTCCCCTGCCTCGAGCATCCGGGCCAGGTAGTGCATCGCCGCATCGGGGTCGCTCCCCCGCACGCTCTTGATGAACGCACTCACGACGTCGTAGTGCTGATCGCCGTCCTTGTCGTACCGGATGGCTGCGTGCTGAACGGCACGTTCGATGTTCTCGACCTCCAGCACGGGGGTGTGCCCGGTGTCGGCCGGGCGAACGCCGGCCGCTGCCGCCTCGAGCGCGGTGAGCGCCCGCCGGGCATCGCCCATGGCGAATTGGGCGAGCACGGCAACGGCCTCGTCCGAGATCGCCACCCGGCCGGCAAGGCCACGCAGGTCATCAACTGCCCGGCGAATCAGCTCGGAGACGTCCGCATCCGTCAACGACGACAACGTGACCACGACGCTCCGAGAGAGCAACGGCGATATGACCGAGAAACTGGGATTCTCCGTTGTCGCCGCGATGAGCGTGACCCAGCCATTCTCTACGGCTGGCAAGAGCGCGTCCTGCTGGCTCTTGCTGAACCTGTGCACCTCGTCGATGAACAGCACGGTGCCTCGTCCGTGCATCGCGAGCTGATCACGGGCGCCGTCGATGACCGCCCGCACATCGCGCACCCCCGCGGTGACCGCGGAGAGTTCTGCGAAGCTGCGACCCGAGGCCTGAGACACCAACGAGGCCAGGGTCGTCTTGCCGGTGCCCGGGGGGCCCCAGAGAATGACCGAAATGGTCGAACCATCGCCGCCGCCCTGCAGGAGGTTGAGCAGGGGCGAGCCCTCCCCGAGGGCCGACCCCTGGCCGATAACCTCGATGACACTGGTCGGGCGCATGCGCACTGCCAGGGGCGCCGAAGCACGGAGCGGCGACAGCCCGTCGTCAAAAAGGGTCACGGCTGCAGCCTAGGACGCGCACGCAGCGCCGCAGCCGGCTTTCGACGTCGGCTCGATCTCAGCGCACCGGGCGAGCAGGATCAGGCAGGAGCAGGCCACTTCGATATCGGCCCACCTCGGTGAAGCCGACCGACGAGTGCAGCGCTCGACCGGCCCTCGGTCCCCAAACTCACCCGTCGTTTCGTCCACTATCCGGCTCAAGTGACCGGTCGTTTCGTCCACTATCCGGCTCAAACGACCTGGCCCAGAATCAGCGGCGTCAGGGCCCATGCCCGGCCCCTACTCGTTGGCGGATCGCTGGCGATTCTCGAGGACCTTGTTCGCTGTCCCCGAGACGATCCGAACGGCCACGGCGATGAAGGCGATGTCAAAGCCCATCTGGAGCATCGCGACACTGCGCGCCGGAATCGACACTGGCGTGATATCCCCGAAGCCCACCGTCGCGAGGACCGTGACCGCGAAGTAGAACGCGGAGAACTGATCGAGTGGCTCGGAGAACCCCTTGGGTGTTGCAAGCGACATCGTGTAGTACGTCACCGAGAAGATCGCCAGGAACATTGCGACCACGAGAATGAGCGCCTCGGTGGCCTGAACCTGCGGATACTGCGCGGTGTGGATTCGCCGCAGCTGCAGCTTGAAGTACCACGCGTACGCGGCGATCATCACGCACATGAGCACGATGGGAATCGCCAGGTTCAGATGCGGATTCACCGGGACTAGGCGAATCATGAGCCAGACGAAGACCAGGCCGGCCAGCGTGCGCCCGCCTGACTGAAGGACCAACTTGGCCTTCGCAGCGGTGGAGAGTCCGGCCGGTGTAACAGGGACGTCCAATGTCTTCTCCGATAGATGCTCGATGGTGAGGAACGGCGGCGCCTGCGCCGGTGCCAATACTCCCCCATGGCTTGGGCGATGAAGAACGGAGGGACGGTCGGCGCGGGTCACCCGGCTCCGGTGCGGTTTTCAGTCCTCGTTGGTCGGGGCCGGGCGTCCATCCGGGTAGAACGCGGCGGCGGCCGAGCCCTCGGGCCGGAAGACCCCAAGAATCCACACATCATCTGCATTCGGATTTTCGATGGCGTGCAGGAGCCGGGGCGCAACGTGGAACGCGCTGCCCGGGCCGATCGGCTGGGCGCTGCCGAGCGCGTGGAGAAAACCGGACCCCCGGACGATCACGCAGATCTCGTCGTAGAGGTGGTAGTGCTCAGGCGCTCCCGATGTCGGGATGAAACCCAAGAACATGGTTGCGCCCCGGCTACCCCTGGTGCGGTCGAAGAGCACCTCGAATTGACGTCCTGAGGTCGCGGCCTGGCTGAGCTGCTCGCCAAGGTGCGCGACGTTGACGATTCGACCGACCGGCCGTGCCAAGTGCGCTGACCAGGGGGTCACCGGAGCCGGGATGAGGAACGAGAGCAGGTACAACTCCCCCTGGTGCACATCGAAGCGCGAAGCCTCCCCCGCATGCACCTGCACGGCATCGCCCTCGCGGAGGTCGACCGCTTCTGCATCAATCCCCGACCCGATGGTGACGACGCCCACGCCGCCCATGACATAGAGCAACTCGTCATTCGAGTCGTCGCGCCGCGGCCTGGACGAGCCGATGCCCACTCGGAGCGAACGGTGAACCATGGGCTCCGCGTAGTGGCCGCCGGGGATGAGGACGCGCTCGGTCACGAGCGCGTCGATCATCGCCGAGGCAACGACATCGGACTCCGTGCGCACCGTGCCAGGCATCATGTTCGGAGCATAGAGTTCGGCGCCATCACCGGTGGCCGGCGAGCCGAGGCCATGTCGGGTCCGACCCACGGACTCCAACCGGCTCCGCTAGGCGAGCAGGTGTCGGTGGCGTCGCATCGATGCGAGGACGGCCTCGACATCGGCGGAGTTGTTGTAGAAGTGCGGACTGATGCGCACGTTCCCGTCACGATGGGAGACGACGACATTGTCGTCGGCCATGGCCCGAACGAGCCCACCGTCATCGGTGGCGGCGACGCCGATCATCGGTCCATGCTCGCCGGCCGCTGCGGGGGTCACGACCATCCCTCCGAGCGAGGTGATCCCCGCGCGAAGTTCGTCATGCAGGACGGACGTGGCAGCCCATGCATTCGCGACGCCGACGTCGAGCAGCAATTCGAGCCCAGCGGCGACTGCGTACAGGCTCGGCACCACGGGGGTGCCCGCCTCGAACCTTCGGGCGTCCACAGCTGGGTCGTACCCGAAGATGTCCATCGCGAAGATATCGCGCGCGGCGAACCACCCGGTCGCTGTCGGAATCAGCTGCGACGTCGACCTGGAATTGACCAGCGCGAATCCGACCCCGGGCATGCCGAGCATGTACTTCAGGCACCCCCCGACGAGGAAATCCGCCCCCAGCTCCGCGAAGTCGATGGGCACGGCGCCGCCCGACTGGTAGGCATCGACGAGCACCGGCACTCCACGCGAGTGCGCGAGATCGACGATCGCCTTGATGTCGGTCATCGACCCGTTGCGGTAGCAGACATGGGTGACGGCCACCAGCGCCGTGTCGTCGTCAATCGCATCAGCGATCGCTGCAATCGACAGGCGATGATCCGGACCGGCCGGCACATGCTCGACGGATACGCCGCGGGCGGCCTGCGCATGCCAGATCTGACCGGCTGTCGGGAACTCAAGCGAGGTCGTCACGACCGTGCGGGGTCCGTCTTCGAGGAACATCGACGAGGCGATCGCGTTCATGGCGGCCGACGCGGACGCCGTCACGGCTACCTCGGCCGGGGTCGTGCCGAAGACCTGAGCGAGGAGCCCGCGCACCTGCTCCTGCTTGCCCGCCCAGGCCTCCCACAGCGAGCCGAATTCGTCCATGCCGTCCATGTACGACTCCATGGCGCTACGCACCGAGTCGGCCAAGGCCCCCTGCGAGCAGCTATTCATGTAGGTGACTCGTTCGAACACCGGGAAGCGATCGCGGTAGCTCGCCATTTCAACGTCCAAGGCCGGCCTTCCAGAGTTCCGGGCATCGCTCGTCACACGACGACGACGTGGGCCTACCTTGCCTCGTCGTCGATCGGCCCGCTACTCCTTCTCGTCCTTTGCCGCCGGGGTGGCCGAGGCGTCGATGCCGGCCTCCTTGCGCTGCAACGGCGTGATCGGGGTCGGCGCCCCCGTGAGCGGATCGTGCCCGGCCCCTGTTTTCGGGAACGCGATGACGTCGCGCAGCGACTGAGCACCTGCGAGCAGCATGCACGCCCGATCCCAACCGATCGCGATCCCGCCGTGCGGCGGCGGCCCGAACTTGAATGCGTCGAGGAGGAAGCCGAACTTTTCCTGCGACTCCTCCTCGGTCATGCCGAGCATCGCGAACACCCGCTCCTGCACGTCGGCCTGATGGATACGAATCGACCCACCGCCGATCTCATTTCCATTGCACACAATGTCGTAGGC
>WLND01000137.1 GCA_009726075.1 Actinomycetota bacterium | reverse complement strand
GGATGGCCAGTCGGTGCACCGCGTCACCCGTCACGGGCCCGGACAACTCCGTCCCGTCCGACATCGCGCTCTCCACCGCCCGAGCCGACACCACAGCGGCTTATCTCACCGCTCACGGCCTTGCGTGCGCCACTGATCAGCCACGGGCAGACACCACCGGGAGCCCCGACCCCGAACGCCTGGTGAACGTGAAGGTCGCCTACGACCACTAGGCCCAGCCATCCAGGTCGGGCACACGGAGCGAACTTCCCAGGAGACCTGCGGCGCCCGCCGCAAGTGCAGTGCCCGACGAGAAGATGAGGTTGAAGATGTCCGGAACATTCGAGGTCTACGAGGATGCAGCAGGCAAGCACCGGTTCCGACTGAAGGCCTCCAACGGCCAGACGGTCGCGGTCGGCGAGGCCTACGAGACGAGGGCCGCGGCGGTCGAGGGATGCGCCGCGGTCACTCGGGCAGCGGATGGCGCAAGCGTGGTCGAGGTCGAAACGCAAGGCTAGCCGCCGCTGCTGAGCGAACCGCGCGGAACGGGGGGATAACCCCCCTGTTCCGCGCGCGGTGCCTCACGGACGCGGGCCGCGCACCTTGCGTTCACGGCGGGACCGTGCGAGGTTGCGCGCAGCGGACGTGGTTGCGGACGCCCCCTTCCGAAAGGACGCCGATGCGCACCACCACACCCAGGGCCGTTGCCGTCGCCTGCTCGCTGACAGCGGCCGGCACCCTGCTCCTGGCCGCCTGCGGCACCACCACCACCGCCGCGGCCCCCTCGGCAGCGTCCCCCTCCGCGGCGGCCGGGGCATGGAACCCGCCCCGCCCCACCGGCATGACAGACGCCACCTGGGCCGATTACTCCAAGGACCCCGCGGCCCTGAGCCCCGCACGGCTCGCCGCCGGATGCGCATCAGTCGCCAGGCCCACCCCCGACCAGATCGACCACGACCTCCTCCCGCAGGCGCCCGGCTCCACCCCCGAGCAGTGGAACGCCTACTACGACTTCGTCCTTGCCTACGCCGCACCACTATGCGCGGCACTGCCCACCACCGCCCCCGTCAAGGGACTCGGCAGCAGGAGGAGCGCGTACGGCTGAGGCCCGGCACGACAGAGCCTGCGCCGGGTGCACCCCTCGCACCCTTGCACCGTCAGTTGGGTGCGGGCACCCAGTACGTGAAGACCGACAGGCCGATGGCCAGCGTCGCGAGAACGATCACGTCGATCCTGCGAGTGCGCACCGCGAGCATGCCCGCATCGGCACTCGGCAGCATGAGCCGGAGGAACATCGCGAGCATGACACTCGCCGACAGCACGATGGAGCCGCGTCGAAAGTGGTCGGTCGCGATCATGAACAGCGAGATGCCGATGCCCAGGAGCACGACGGTGATGGGCCACTGCGCCAGCGAAATCCGCCTCCAGCGCTTCGGCTTTCGAATCGGCCGCACCTCGGCCAGGCCATCATCGTCGACCCCGCTCACCGGCGCTCGGCCTCCTCGACGACGTTCATGATGAGCATGGCTCGGGTCATCGGGCCGACGCCACCGGGCATCGGCGCGACGAACCCTGCCACGTCCATGACATCGGGGGCGACGTCGCCCACGAGACCCGCCTCCGTGCGGGTGATGCCGACGTCGAGAACGGCGGCCCCCGGGCGGACAAGATCGGCGGTGACCAGGTGCGGCACGCCGGCGGCTGCCACGATGATGTCAGCGCTGCGCAGGTAGCCCTCGAGGTCCCTGGTGCCGGTATGGCAGAGGGTGACGGTCGCGTTCTCGCTCCGGCGGGTGAGGAGCAGCCCGAGCGGGCGCCCCACGGTGACCCCTCGACCGACGACGACCACGTGCGCCCCGGCAATCGGCACCTCGTAGCGGCGAAGGAGCGCGACGATGCCGCGCGGCGTGCATGGGAGCGGCGCAGCCTGCCCAAGGACGAGACGACCCAGGTTCATCGGGTGGAGGCCATCGGCATCCTTCGACGGGTCCATCAGCTCGAGGGTTCGATTGGCGTCGAGTTGCCTGGGCAAGGGCAATTGGACGATGTAGCCGGTGACGGTCGGGTCGTCGTTGAGGCGGCGGATCTCGGCATCAAGCTGCGCCTGCGTGGTGTCGGCCGGAAGGTCGATGCGAATGGACTCGATACCGACCTCGGCGCAGTCGCGGTGCTTGCCCGTGACGTAGGCGTGGCTGCCGGGATCATCGCCCACCAGGACGGTGCCCAGGCCCGGCACGATGCCGGCTGCCTTGAGCGCATCGACCCGAGTGCGGAGCTCGGCCTTGACCTCGGCAGCGGTCGCTTTTCCGTCAAGAATCGTGGCAGTCATACCCGTATTGTGACGGACGTCCCGATCACGAACGACGGTATCCGGCCATGACGATGGCGGCGAAGGTAAGCACGAGCCCGGCCAGCAGGTGCCATCCGACGTTCGTCCCCGGAGTCGGGGCGACGATGTCGAGCATCAGGGCTCCCGCCAACTGCCCGAACACCGAGATCAGCGAGAAGACCAGCACGCCGAGTATCGGCACCACGGCGGCCGCACCGGCGATCACGGTGACGCCGAGCACGCCGCCCAGGTACGCCCACCACGGCGCCCCGAGGGGATCATGGACGGTGACACCGACGATTGCGAGCGCAACGCCGATGACCAAGGTCATGGCGATCGCCCCACCGACGAAGTTGACGAGTGCCGCCACGAACGGGCTTCTCGCACTGACGGCAACGCGCCCGTTGAGCGCCTGCTGCGGGGCAATGAACACGCCGGCCAGGAACGCGAAGGCCGCGAAGACGATCGCTCCCGGCGCCGACTGCAGTCGGTCGGAGATGCCAATGGCGACTGCGGCCACCGCCAGGATCGACGCCACGACGCGCTGCCACGTGATGGCGCGCCGGCCCGCAGCGCCGATGCCCAGCCGATCGACAGCGAGCGAGCCCGTCGTCTGGCCGGCAACCGCCCCGACCGAGAACACCGCGACCCCGATAATCGGCACGGTCACGCTCTGCGTCACCAGGAACATGGATCCGAAGATGCCGCCGATCAGGGCGATGCGAGGGAGGGCTCCAGCGCTCACCGCGGACCTTGCCAGCACCATGCCCTTGCGGCTCGGCGCATGAAGGCACACGACCAGCACGATCAGCGCCGCGCCGGACACCATGGTGAGCCATGCAGGGAACAGGCCCGTGCCCACATGTCGTGACAACTCGCCGTTTCCCCGCGACTGCACCGCCACAAGCGCTCCGGTCGACACCGCGATGAGTGCGGGTGCCATTCGTCGGATTCTCGATCTCGTGCCCGTCATCGGCGTCGAAGGGCGCCGACGGCCACGGCGACGAACGTGAGGATGACTCCTGCAACGAGGTTGACCGCCACCCGGTTGTCGCCGACCGGCACGAGGAGATCGAGGACGAGGGCCGCGCTCAACTGGCCGGCGATGGTGGCCAGGGTGAAGACGAGCACCCCGTACTTGGGCACCGCCCATGCCGCGGTGAGGATGAAGATGCAGCCGAATACGCCGCCGAGCCACATCCACCACGGCCCGGCTGTCGGAACCGTGAGCGAGTCGCCCATGAACAGCACTCCCACTGCGGTACCGACCAGCAGGCCCAGGCTGCCGCACAGGAAGTTCAGCCAGGTCGATGCCATCGGGGCGCGCGATGCCACGGTCACGCGGCCATTGAGCCCCTGCTGGATTGTCGTTGCAGCACCGCCGAACACGGCCGCAGCGACTGCGGCAGCCGAGAAGGTCGAGTTGCCGAACTGGCCGCTCGCAGCCACGCCGACTGCGACAACCGCAATCCCCGCTGAGAAGACCCGCTGACGCGACAGCGGGGTCTTGCCATTCGGGCCGATGCCGGTGCGATCGACGAGCAACGCGGTGATCGCCTGCCCGACGACCGCCCCGACAGCGAACAGCGCAACGCCGACGATCGCGACAGCGAAGCTCGCACACGCGATGAAGACACCGCCGAGCACCCCGGCCGGCACCGCCCACCAGGCGAGTGAGCCATCGCGAACGGCCGGGAGAATCCGACCGATCGCCGCCCGAATGTCCTTGGAGCTCAACGAAATAACGCTGAGAATTGCAAACCCAAGCACGAAGGTGATGAGGGCAGAATGGACGCCGCTGCCTGTGTGGTGGGTGAGTTCGCCATTCGACCTCGATTGCAGGGCCGACACGCAGCCACTGAAGACGAAGATGGTGATGAGCGCGACCGGGCCAGCTCGATGGCTCGTGCCGACGATTGCCCGCGTGCTCGCCATCAGTGGAAGAAGTGCCTGGTACCTGTGAAGTACATGGTCACCCCGGCTACTCGGGCTGCTTCGATCACCTCGTCATCGCGCACCGAGCCGCCCGGTTGCACGATCGTGCGCACTCCGGCGTCGATCAAGACCTGCAGGCCATCCGCGAAGGGAAAGAATGCATCCGATGATGCGACCGATCCGGCAGCGCGATCCCCTGCCCGTTCGACCGCGAGCCGCGCAGAGTCGACTCGGTTGACCTGGCCCATGCCGATACCGACCGCAGCCCCGTCGCGAGCGAGAAGGATGGCATTGGACTTGGCCGAGCGAACCGCGCGCCATGCGAACTCCAAGTCCTGCAGTGTTCCCTCGTCGGCCGCCTCACCGCACGCGAGTTGCCAGGATTCGGGGCTATCGCCCTTCGCCTCGATATCGTCGACGGCCTGCACGAGCAGCCCACCGCTGATCGTCCGCATCTCAAGGCGATGGGCCGGATGCGGTCCGGCGACCTCGAGTACGCGCAGGTTCTTCTTGGCCTCGAGCAGCTTCAGGGCCCCCGGCGCGTAGGCCGGCGCCACGATCACCTCGGTGAAGACATCGATCATCGCCTCCGCCATCTCCAGGGTGACCTCGCGGTTCGCGGCGATCACCCCTCCGAACGCCGAGATGGGGTCCGTCTCGTGGGCACGCCGGTAGGCGGCTGCGATATCGGGGCCGACAGCGATGCCGCAGGGGTTCGCATGCTTGATGATCGCGACCGCGGGCTCAAGGTGGTCGAAGGCCGCGCGCCTGGCAGCATCCGCGTCGACGAAGTTGTTGTAGGACATCTGCTTGCCCTGGTACTGATGGGCGCCCGCCAGGCCCGGTTCGCGCGACCGTGCGAGGTAGACGGCGGCCGGCTGGTGCGGATTCTCGCCATAGCGAAGCACCTCTCCCCGATCCCAGGCCGCCCCCATCCACGTCGGAAAGCCGTCGCCCTCCGGATCCGGCGACACCACCGAACCGAGCCACGAGGCCACTGCAATGTCGTAACTGGCAGTGTGCGCGAACGCCTCGGCCGCCAGCGCCGCGCGCTGCTCGAGCGTGAAGCCCTCGCCCTGAGCCGCCGCCAGCACGCCTGCATAGTGCCGGGGCGAGGTCACGATCGCGACGTTCGCGTAGTTCTTGGCCGAGGCCCGCACCCTGGCGACCGATACGT
Organism: Actinomycetota bacterium; assembly: GCA_009726075.1. GTDB lineage: Bacteria > Actinomycetota > Actinomycetes > S36-B12 > S36-B12 > WLND01. The sequence continues at coordinate 59 of WLND01000137.1, read as the reverse complement.
CGAGCCCTCGTATCGGTCTACGACAAGACCGGCCTCGAGGAGCTCGCCCGTGGGCTGGT